>NZ_CAXTBY010000028.1:0-35569 GCF_964242245.1 uncultured Methylobacterium sp.
AGCCTCTTCTACTTGGCTGACCCGGCCATCGTCCCGAGCCCTGCACCTGCTGCGGTCGTCGGCGGCACGCCGACCTTCCGGCCGAGACCACCAGCGCGTGCGGGCCGGTCGTGAGGCCGCATCGACGTCAAGTACGCCGTGCACAAGCACCCAAAGGTGCGCGCCTGGCTCGACCGCCACCTGCGTTGGACCTTCCACGTCACCCCGACATCTGCGTTCTGGCTCAACGCCGTCGAGGGTTTCTTCGCCAAGCTCGCAAAACGACGCCTGAGACGCGGCGCGTTCGGATCGCTGATCGAGGTGCAGGCGGCCATCAAGCGCTTCGTCGCCGAAACCAACGGCGACCCCAATCCCTTCGTTTGGACCGCCGACCCGAATCACATCATCCAGGCCGCTAAGCGCGGGCACCAAGTGTCAGATCCGATCCATTAGACCGAGGCGACAAAGTGGCTCGCTTCAGATCGACCCAAAACTAAAATCTTTCTGCTATTTTAAGGTATCTAGTCAGCATATTACATGTCAAATATTATAGAATGAACAGCAATACTGAGTTTCCGACTATCTCCGGATGCGTAGGAAAACTCCGATGCATACAGTTTTATTTCATTCTTGATTTGAAGCATGCCTTCTGGAAGAGAAACGAATACGCTTGTATCGGTGTTCTGAATTTTGGAAACTTTGGCCAGGACGCCATTTATAACGATCGCTAGTGTTTGCTCAGACTCAAGAAATATAGAATGGCAATTAATCGTGAGGCTATCACATTTTGATAGTATGTCTCCAGCAATGAATCTAATCGTTGCGGATGTTCCATTAATCCAAACGTAGCCATCTTCATCATTAGACCATCCAGACACCAGGAAACTCCTGGTTGATTTCGTTCCGAATTGAAGCATCAGTTGGTCTAAGACATTGGTAGCTGACAGAACTTCATCACTGCTAAGCTCCGATTTCGCGAAGCTTTCTCGCCATGAATTCAACTTCGGCGACATTTTTTTCACCAACTTATTATTTCGACGAATATGTGAGATGTAGTTACTAAATCCCGCAGAGTAGGCCAATGGCAATTGATCACAAAACACTAGACATTCGTCAAAATCAAATACCGGTTTTGGGGTCTCTTCTATCCACTGAACAATTTCATACTTCTTATCCTCCCATTGCTTTCGCCCTTCGAAAATAAAGTCCCTTGCATTATCCCCAAGTCGTTTAGCGATCTTGACATCGACATGAGGAGGGGAAGATATGTCAATAGGATATAATATTCCACTATGCCAATTAACTATATATTCATCGTGAGTGCTTGTATTGGGCGCAACTACCACCATCCCAAGTGCCATTGCTTCTAAAAATCCCATCCCAATCCCTTCGCTTAATCGCGGTGCAAAGTATATGTTGCATTCCCTTAGCAACTGCAACATATCCTCCTTGCTTTCCAGCCAAAAGGAATGTGTTACGACCGTAGATTTAAAGGGATTGGTTAGATTAGACGTAAGCGTCTTATCGTCAGGAGCTCTATGGATATGTAACGTTCCGAGTTGTTCGTCAAAAACTCTCCTTACCAAGTTCGCATCAATGCCGTGATCCGGGCGTCTTTCCCAGAGAAAGCCGTTCATTTCCCGCCAACTTCTGTTAATTGTAGGTGGGACTTCTGGGAAATATCTAACTAATAATGACTGACTTTGACATCTCTTCATCTTTGAATGAAGACGACGGGAAAATGATATAATACGCGCCTCATTCAACATCTCCCAATGTGACGGGGGCATATTTTCCGAACCGTCAAACATAGGAATGACTATTGTTGGTACTCCTCTAGCTAGAAATACAGGAGCTAAAAAGTCTAATTGAAAAACAACAACAATGTCTATTGTTTCAAAATCTAGATCCACAAGCCAAGATTCTAAGCTGGACGGATCAACATTTATAATAGTGACTTTAAAATAATTCTCCAGCAAATCAACAAGAAATCTTGTTGATCTTGTCAACGTATGAAATTTGTGGCCGACATATAGTAGATTTCTCATTGTCATCTCGCTACTTGAACCAAGCGCTATATGCAGCCTTGACATCTAGATAGAAACGCTGTCGCGCTTGAACTATCCTGTTAGCCATCGTTGTGGCATCGTAGTCTGCGAGGCTTAACACGGCACGAGGTATTTCGGATATGGAATCAACAACGTCACCCAAATTATAGTAGTTCACTTGCTGGGCAAATGCTGAACCACTAAGCGTAACGCACAACCTTCCAATGCTTGCGGCTTCCATCATTACAGCAGATCCTCTATACTTATAGACATCAACCGCATATGGTAGAAGCACTATATCGCATTGATGATAAAGGCTTCTCATTTTGCTATCTGAAATGACAGGCTCAAGCAATTCTACTCCTTTGAGAGCATAAAGCTGCGACGTATAAGAGTCCCACTGCTCATTACCAGCATAGGGGAGAGTCTGTGTAACAAGCCGGAATTTTTTCCTGGAATTCGCATTGATAATGCTTTTCATGATGTCAAATAGATGGTTGAACCCTTTGTCGATTCTTGCAGAGCCAGCGCATAGTATAGTAAAATATTCTTTCTCGTGAATTGGCAGTTGTCTTGAGGTTTCTGGATACGGTGTCACGTAGGTGAAGATTTCTGTATGTTGAGAAATGTAATTGGAATAGATCGGAGTTTCAGCCGAAAGCCGAATGTCAACTCCTTGTTTCACTGCTTTGTTTATCATTTTTAGTATATGTGATAATGCATCATTCTTAAATGGTGACGCTCCCTCTAGAACACCTATAAATCTTATCAAGATACGGGGGCGTCTGGAGACCTCTATATCAATTACAGCAGAAATAAACCCATATAATCCATAGTAATCGGCACCAGGGAAAAATATCGTGTCCCCGCGGCCAATGCTATAATCATATATTATATTAGCAGCGTCCGAGGTAGAAATTGACTCAAATGGATCTGCTGCGTCTTTTTTATAAAATGGTAACGAACAGATATATTTCTCAAAACTAAATCTGCTCATAATAGGAATTGACTCGTTATAAAGATAATGAAATCGGCGTTCAAAATTGTTAGATGCGGAAATTTCTTGGTCTAATTTCAATGATGCTATGCAAATGACCTCGTCATAGAAATCTTTGCAGTATTCTCGAAAATGATTAAGTGCAGTGATGGCATGGCCAAAGGGTAGAACGCATGCCGGGTCAACAATGAAAATCCTCTTATTAGACTCTGAATTAGACTGGATATCAGAATTTTCAGTCATAATAGCCATCGATGCTTGGGTGGATGATTTACATTTTTCATAATATATAAAATCTGGCCACTTGACTAGATGTCCTATATCAATGTAGCCTATGGTAAAGATATAAATGCTAACCGATTGCCTTGCAATCCTTCTGCCACAACTAAGGCAGATGCCCGGATGGTCAGGCTATTGCGGCCTGTTCGTCGAGGCCTAAGAGCGTCGGGATCGCTGCGCATCTGTATGGTCCTGGGAAGAGACATGACGGATTGAGCCTGAAGCGTTCGGGCTCGTGCGTCCAGGCTTGAAGGATGAACTCAGCGGGCGTAAGGCCGCGCAGAATCCTGAGGCGGCCAGCATGGTTGGAGGCATCCACGAAGAGATGCAGGAGGACACCTCTAATGCCAAACGGGAGTGAGGTCGACTCCGGGGTTCCGCATAGGTGCTCGATCCGCTTCGATCCTGCAACTTGGCAGGGTTTGACACGTCGGCTGCGGTGTTGCTGTGCGAGGATCTGACGGCCGACGATGTTCGGCGTGCGGCCAAGGCGAGCCGGGATTGCGGGGCAGAGCCGGTGGCTCCCGGCGCTGGCCGAGATCTACGATGGTGGCACGCGGACCGACGTGTATGGTCCCGGGATGAGGTGTGACGGATTGAACCTGAACCGATTGGGCTCTTTCGTCCAGGCGTTGAGGATGAACTCGGCGGGGGTGAGGCCGCGCACGGAGTGCCATGGTCGGTGAGCCCGGTGTGGAGGCAGTCAGAGACCGCCTCGATGAAGTCTCGGAGGAACTGCGTCGCCTCCCTCTTGCCAGCGCCCTCACACTCTCTTCACGTAACTGTATCGCGCGACGGATTGCCTCCGTTGTGGTGGCGCTTCCGTGAAGAACTTGGCCCAGAGCGCAGCCCTCGCGGCATGATGAGCAACCGTGTCACCACACCGCGGGATCAAACACCAACGCGTTCAGCCGTTTTGATCTGTCTTGGACATATACGATGACCTGTTTTAGCGTTTCATTTCGATATGGCCAATGGCGGACAATGCTATGACCGAGTGGTTGTTCATCATAACGGGTCGGACATACGCCTATCCATTTGCGCCGACGCGGCGGGCCGGCACGAGGTCGTTGGCGATGATCTCGCCGAAGGGGCCGTCGTTGCGCGCCGTGCCGCCTGCGCGGCCCGTCGTGGCGCGTAACGGCAGCCTCGGGAAGACCAGCTCGGCGAAGCGGTAGGCCTCCTCCAGGTGCGGGTAGCCGGAGAGGATGAAGCGGTCGATGCCGAGATCGATGTATTCCTTCATCCGGTCGGCGACCTGATCGGCCGAGCCGACCAGCGCGGTGCCCGCACCACCGCGCACGAGGCCGACGCCGGCCCAGAGGTTTTGCGAGACCACGAGGTTTTCGCGATTGCCGCCGTGGAGCGCCATCATCCGGCTCTGGCCGACTGAATCCTGCCGCTTCAGCGTCGCCTGTGCCTTCGCGATGGTGGCGTCGTCGAGCTTCGAGATGAGCCGCTCGGCCGCCTCCCAGGCCTCGCCTTCGCTCTCGCGCACGATCACGTGCAGGCGGATGCCGTAGGAGAATCTTCTTCCACGTTCTTCCGCCGCCCGTCGTGCGGAAGAAATCTTCTCGGCGACCTGGGCGGGGGGCTCGCCCCAGGTGAGATACACGTCGCAGTGCTCGGCCGCGACCGCGATGCCGGCGGGCGAGGAGCCGCCGAAGTACAGCGGCGGGTAGGGCTTCTGAACCGGCGGGAAGATCACCCGGCCGTTCTCGGTGCGCAGGTGCCTGCCCCGATACGTCACCGTCTCGCCCGAGAGCAGGCCGCGCCAGATGTGCAGGAACTCGTCGGTGACGGCGTAGCGCTCGTCGTGGGCGAGGAACACGCCGTCGCCCGCCAGCTCCACCGGGTCGCCGCCGGTGACGACGTTGATCAGCAGGCGCCCGTCCGAGATCCGGTCCAGGGTCGCGGCCATGCGCGCGGCGACGGAGGGCTCCTGCAGCCCGGGCCGGACGGCCACGAGGAAGCGCAGGCGTCGCGTCAGGGGGGCCAGCGCCGAGGCGATCACCCAGGAATCCTCGCAGGAGCGCCCGGTCGGCAGCAGCACGCCGTAATAGCCGAGATCGTCAGCCCCCTGCGCGATCTGGCGGAGGTAGGACAGCGAGACCTCGCGCGCGCCCTCCGAGGCGCCAAGATAGCGCCCGTCGCCGTGGGTCGGCAGGAACCAGAGGACGTCGGCGCGCCCGTCGTTCGATGCGGTCATGGGATCTCCATCGCGGCTCAGGCGGCCTGGGGCGCGCCGAGCAGGTGTTCGAGGATGCGACCTTCGAGGGCCGCGAGGTCCGGGTCGCCGCGGCGGCGCGGGCGCGGCACGTCGACCCGGAGGTCGAGACTGACGCGGCCCTCGTCGATGACGAGGATGCGGTCGGCGAGCGCCACCGCCTCGCCGACGTCGTGGGTGACGAGGAGCGCGGTGAAGCCCTGCGCCCGCCAGATCCGCTCGATCAGGTCCTGCATGCCGATGCGGGTGAGCGCGTCGAGCGCGCCCAGCGGTTCGTCCAGCGCCAGCAGGCCCGGCCAGCTCACCAGCGCCCGGGCCAGCGCGACCCGCTGGCGCTGGCCGCCGGAGAGGGTTGCCGGCCACTGACCCGCCTTGTCGGTGAGCCCGACCTCGGCGAGGGCTGCGAGCGCCCGCTCCCGGCGCTCGGCCCGGGAGCCATGCCCGGAGAGGCCGACGGCGACGTTGTCGACGACGCGGGCCCAGGGCAACAGGCGCGGCTCCTGGAACATGATGCGTTTCAGAGGCTCCGCGCAACGCGAACCCGCCTCCGGCCCCTGTAGGGCGATCCGGCCGCCCGTGGGCGCTTCCAGCCCGAGGATGAGGCGCAGGAGGGTGCTCTTGCCGCAGCCGGAGCGGCCGACCACCGCCGTGAACCCGCCGGGCGGCAGGTAGAGGTCTAGCCCGTCGATGACGGTGTTGCCGTCAAAGCTTTTATGGAGATCGCGCACCGTCACACCGATGCCGCGGGGCACGGCGGCGGACGGCGCCATCGCACGGGCGGCGACCGGCGCTTCGCTGCGGCACAGACCGGGCGTCACGTCGGGAGAAACGGCGTCGAGCAGCATCAGGCGCTCCTGTAGGCGGGGTTCCAGGCGAGGCAGGTGCGCTCCAACTGGCGCGTCAGCGCGTCGGCGAGCTTGCCGAGGCCTGCGTAGATCAGGATGGCCAGCACCACGACGTCGACGAGCATGAACTCGCGCGCCTGCATCGCCATGTAGCCGAGGCCGGACGAGGCCGAGATCGTCTCGGCGACGATCAGCGTCAGCCACATGATGCCGAGCGCGTAGCGCAGGCCAACGAAGATCGAGGGCAGCGCGCCGGGCAGCACCACGCGGCGGAACAGCTCCGCATTCGACATGCCGTAGACACGGCCCATCTCGACCAAGGTCGGATCGACCGAGCGGATGCCGTGCAGCGTGTTGGCGTAGATCGGGAAGAACACGCCGAGCGCCACGAGGAAGAGCTTGGCCTCCTCGCCGATGCCGAACCACAGGATCACCAGGGGGATCAGCGACAGGTGGGGCACGTTGCGCACCATCTGCACCGAGGTGTCGGTCAGCCGCTCGGACAGGCGCGACAGGCCGTTGGCGAGCCCGAGCCCGAAGCCGATGCCACCGCCGACCGCGAAGCCCGCGAGCGCGCGCAGGGTGCTGACCCCGAGATTCGTCCACAGCTCGCCGGTGCGCCCGGCTTCCCATCCGGCCCGCACCACGTCGAGGGGAGCCGGCATGAAGCGGTTCGAGACGAGGCCGGCCGAGACCGCGGCCTGCCAGCCGGCGAGGATCACGGCCGGCAGCAGCCAGGGCACGGCCGCACCCCGGATGCGATCGAGCGTCATGTGGGGTCTCATCGGATCTCCGCCTTGCGATCGGGCCGATGGTCGGGCCATGCCCAGACCGCATCGGCCACGCGAATGGGTTTCGGCAGGAGGCCGAGTCCGTGGAAGGCGTCGGCGACCTGCTGCTGGTCGGCGACCGTCCGCGCATCGAGGGGTGCGACCCCGTAGGAGAGCCGCGCGAGCGCCACCGCGAGCACCGGCGCCGGGATGCCGACCGAGGGTGCGAGCTCGCTCGCCACCGCATCGGTGTTGCTTGCGGCCCACGCATCGACCTCGCCGACCGCCGTCAGCACGGCGGAGACGATCTCCGGATTGGCGTCGGTGAAGGCCCGCCGCGACAGGTAGAACTGGCGGTTGGGCACCACGCCGTCGCCATCCGCCAGCACGCGGGCGCCGGTGGCGCGTTCGGCGGCGGCCAGATACGGGTCCCAGATCGCCCAGGCATCGACGGAACCGCGCACGAAGGCGGCGTTGGCATCGGCCGGCCCGAGGAAGGCGAGCTTCACGGCATCGTAGGGCACGCCGGCCTTCTCCAGCGCGCGGACGAGCAGGAAATGGACGTTCGAGCCCTTGTTGAGGGCTATGGTCCGGCCGCGCAGGTCGGCCACGTTCCGGATCGGGCTGTCCTTCGGCACCAGGACCGCCTCGCCGCGCGGGGCCGGCGGCTCGGCGCCGACGTAGCGCAGGTCGGAACTCGCGGCCTGCGCGAAGATCGGCGGCGCCTCGCCGGCCGAACCGAAATCGATCGCGCTGGCGTTCAGGGCCTCCATCAGCGGCGGCCCCGACGGGAACTCGGACCACGCGAGTTCGATGCCGAGGGCCTTCAAGGTGCGCTCCAGGTTGCCCCGGCCCTTGAGCAGCACCAGCGAGCCGTATTTCTGGTAGCCGATCCGCACGGTTACGCCGGCGGCCCGCGCCGGGCGCAGGGCGAAGGCGGTGGCGAGCCCGAGCCCGGCCGAGAGCAGCGCGCGGCGGCTCGGCGGGACGCGGCGGGTGAGCCGCAGCGACGCCGCAAGCGGGCGATGGACAGGTCGGTCGGTCATGGGGCTCAGCCGTTGCGAGGGGGTGCGGTCCAGACCGCGTCGGCCACGCGGATCGGCTTGGGGATCAGCTTCAGGGCGTGGAAGCGGTCGGCGATGGCCTGCTGCTCGGCGGCGACGCGCGCGTTCATCGGTCCGATGACGTAGTCGGTGCGGTCGACCGCCCGCCGCGTCGCGGCCAGCGGCACGCCGGTGCCCTGCGACAGGAGCGTGGCGACCTCGCCGCGGTGCTGCGTGCACCACGTCGCCACGCCGGTGAGCGCGTCGATCGTCTCGGCGAGCACCGCGGCGCGGGTCTCGGCGAACGACCGGCTCGCCAGGAAGAAGTTGTTCTGCCGGGCGATGTCGGCGGCGGTGGCGAGCACGCGCACCCCGTCCCCGGCCTCCCCGATCGCGAAGTAGGGGTCCCAGATCGTCCAGGCGTCGATGCTGCCGCGGGCGAAGGCGGCCGCCGCGTCGGCCGGGGCCAGCGTCACCGGCTCGATGTCGGCATAGGTCAGCCCCGCCTTCTCCAGGGCTGCAACCGTGAGGTTGTGCGCGCTCGACGCCTTGGCGAAGGCGACGCGCCTGCCCTTCAGGTCGGCGAGCGTCCGGAGGGCGGAGTCCTTCGGCAGCAGGATCCCCGAGCCCGAGCCGCCGGCCTCCTGCGCCGCCGCGTAGACGAGGCTGGAGCGCGCGGCCTGCGCGAAGATCGGCGGGGCGTCGCCGGTCTGCCCGAAGTCGATCCCGTCGAGCGACAGCGCCTCCAGCAGCGGCGGGCCGAACGAGAACTCGACCCAGCGCACGCCGTGGCCGAGCGCTTCCAAGCGCTTCTCGATCACCCCCTGCTGCTTGGCGACGACCAGGATGCCGTTCTTCTGGTAGCCGATGCGCAGCACGCCGGCATCGGCCGCGCGGGCGCCGCGCAGCGTCGGGACGGCGGCGAGCGCCGCGGCCAGCAGGGTGCGCCGGTCGAGGATCGTGCGCATCACTCGGCCGCCTCGAGAGGGATCGGCTCGGCCGCCACCGCCGCGCGGTGCGCGAGCAGAGACGCGAGCTGTCCGCCTGCCTCGGCGGCACGCGCGCGCACGCCGGCATCGCTCAGCGCGCCGTCGCTGAAGTCGATGTCGGAGGCGTAGACGGCGGTGGGGACCTGCAGCGCGCCGAAGAAGCCGAAGAGCGGGCGGAAGCCGTGCTCGACGACCAGCGCGTGGCGCGCCCCGCCGCCGGTGGCGACGATGGCCACGGGCTTGCCCGCCAGCGCGCCCGGATCGACGAGATCGAACAGGTGCTTGAACAGCCCGGTATAGCCGCCCTTGTACACCGGCGAGCCGACGACGAGCCCGTCCGCCTCCTCGATCGCATCGAGCACTCGCCGGGCGGGCAGCGGGAGCTGGTCGCGCGTCCAGGCCGCGCCGAGACCGGGGCCGGCGTCGACGAAGTCGAAGATGCGCCCCTCGAACGGCGCCCGGCTGCAAGCCTCGCGCAGCACGGCGTCGACGAGGGTGCGCGTCTTGGAGGGCCGCTGCACGTTCGCGCTCAAGCCGACGAGTCTCGGTCGTGTCATTGCGGAAGCCTTGCGATGATAAGAGGTGCTGGACCGGAACCGATCGGCAACCACGCGACCGTTCTTTAGAGCCGTGCCCGATCCCGTTGGATCGGGCACGGCTCTCAGTCCTTAGCTTGGTCACGCGCTCTGACGACGAACCGGCGTCCACTTCGTCGGAAAGATCTTTGATCTGAATACACCACAGTCGCTGTTTGCAACAGATAAGATCAATGAAAGAGAATTTTTAATATAACCAAAATTCAAGATCATCGTCCTCATTTTCCGGAGATTCAGGCTATTTTTATCCCGACATGATCCAAACCGAACGAGGGTGCGCGGAAGGTCATGCCCTGTGATCCGCGAGTGCGTGCGTTGGGTTGACCGGCAGACGTCCGGGTAAGCGAAGGAAACTTTTTCCTATTGCTCACCGCGAATAAATATTTCTCCACCAGATCCTGGATGCGGGTCGATGCGAGGCCAGTGCTGGCAGGGCACCTGCGCTGCCTCTGTCGGCGGGCTTCCGTCCCGTTCGTGCCGCCGTTCCCCGCGCGACCTCATCGGGGATTGGGCAAGCATGGCTGATGTGTTGTTTCCTGACGATGGCGCAGGGTCGGGACCAAACCCGGGATCTTGATGCGTGGCTGGCCCCCTGCCTGTCCGTGATGGGGCGCAAGACCCGCCGGGCCTGGGCGCCGCTCTATCTTCGGGGCCTGCTCGGCCCGGGTGGCAGACGTGCAGCAGATTGAGAGACGCATCGGGCTCACATCCTGCACCTTCCCGTCGAAATCGATCCTTTCGTCCTCGCAGGTAGCCTCCCGATGCCGCAGCCGCAAAGCGCAGGAGCCGTGCAGGAGCCCCGGACGACACTCGCCGCACGCATCGCCTTCCTGCGTCGTCAGCGCGGCCTCACCCTCGATCAACTCGCGCAGACGACCGGACTGACCAAGAGCTACTTGTCGAAGGTGGAGCGCGGGCTCTCCGTCCCATCCATCTCCACGGCCATGCGCCTCGCAGGCAGCTTCGATCTCAGCGTCGGACAATTGCTCGGAGAGAACCAGTACTCGGACGCCATTTCGATCGTTCGACAAAGCGAGCGCCCGTCGTTCATGCGCAGCGGCAGTGCCTCCGGCTACGACTACGAACTGCTGGCCGGCAACAAGCGCTTCAAGAATATGGAGCCATACATCATGCGGCCGCCCCTCGCATTTCAGGATGATCGGCGCTTTGAGCATGCAGGGCAAGAGATGATCTTCGTGATCTCAGGGGCCATCGAACTCGAGTACGGATCAGAAAGTAATATTCTGTACGTTGGCGACTGCGCTTATTTCGATGCACACCTTCCGCACCGCTCCCGGTCGCTGGGACCCGCGATCGCCGAAGCACTCGTCGTCGTCACCACTTGAGCGGCGCGGCGCCGAAATAGGCAGGCCGTTGACCAATATTCTTGCATGACACGTTGTGTCATTCGTGGTGTTCTTGCTGTCTCTGCCGAGGGGAACCGCCATGAATGTGATCGTGCGCGACAAGGACACCTACCACCAGCAAACCACCGAGCGGATGGATCGGCACTTCACGCTGCCGGAGTGGTCCACACGGCAGAAGCTGGCGCTGGCCTGCCGCATCCTCGCGGCGGAGGGTCACGATTCGGGTTTGGCCGGTCAGGCGACGGCGCGCGGCGAACGTCCCGGCACCTACCTGATGCTGCGCTTCGGGCTGGGTTTCGACGAGATCACGACCGATAACCTTCTACTCGTCGACAACGATCTCAACGTCCTCGAGGGCGAGGGCATGCCCAATCCTTCCAACCGCTTCCATCTCTGGATCTACCGGGCGCGGCCGCATGTCGCCTCGATCATGCACACGCACCCGCCCCACATCTCGGCCCTGTCGATGATCGGCGTGCCGCTCGCCGTCTCGCACATGGACACGACGCTGTTCCACGAGGATTGCGCTTGGCTCCGGGAATGGCCCGGGACGCCCATCGGCGACGAGGAAGGCCGCATCATCTCGGAGGCTCTCGGCGACAAGCGGGCAATCCTGCTCGCGCACCACGGGCAACTGGCCGCGTGTGAGAGCGTCGAGGAGGCCACGATCCTCGGTATGTTCATGGAGCGCGCTGCCAAGCTCCAGCTGCTCGCGATGTCGGCAGGCACCATCCTGCCCGTTGATCCCGCGCTGGCGCAGGAGGCTCACGACTATCGCCTGAAGCCGAAGGCGATCGCGGCGACCTTCGCCTACTACAGCCGCCGCGTTCTGCGCGTCGACGACGCCGTTCTCGGCTGAGAACGCGGTCCACGACCAATCGAGGTCGCGCCGGCCTCGATCACCCTCAAACCATGGAGGATGTGATGGCGGAGCCTTCCCAGGCCGTGGGCCGAGTCCTGCCTACCGAGGCGACCTCAGGGCTCAAGGCGTCGACCCGGTCCGCGCCCAGCACCCGGGTGGTGGTGGCGAGCGCGTTCGGCACGGTCGTGGAGTGGTACGATTTCTTCGTCTATGGCACCGCTGCGGCGCTCGTGTTCGGGAAGCTGTTCTTTCCTGCTACGGATCCGCTTACCAGCACGCTCGCCGCCTTTAGCGTCTACGCGGTCGGATATCTCGCTCGGCCTCTCGGCGGCCTCATCTTCGGCCATTACGGAGATCGTATAGGCCGGCGTTCGATGCTGGTCCTTTCGCTGCTCCTCATGGGCGCCGGCACGTTTCTCGTCGGCCTGCTGCCGACCTATGAGCAGGCCGGCATCCTCTCGCCCATCTGCCTCGTGCTGCTCCGCCTCGTTCAGGCGATCGGATTGGGAGGCGAGTGGGGCGGCGCGGTCCTGATGGTCGCGGAGACCGCGCCCGCGGCGCGGCGAGGGCTTTTCGGGAGCTTCGTCCAACTCGGCAACCCGATCGGTCGCCTCGTCGCCACCGGTGTGTTCGCGCTCGCCACGCGCTTGCCGGAAGCCGAGTTCCTCCGCTGGGGTTGGCGCCTTCCCTTCCTCGCGAGCATCCTGCTGGTTCTCGTCGGCCTCTTCATCCGGACCCGGCTCGACGAGACACCGGTGTTCAAGGGCCTGCAGCGGACCGGCGCGACCGCGCGGACGCCGATCCTCGAGGCGTTGACGGCCTTCCGCCGAGAGACCGTGATCGCGATCGGGCTCAAGGTGACCGAGGTGGCCTGGGTCGGCATCCTGACCGTGTTCGCCGTGTCCTACCTTACGACGCAACTCGGTATGGCGAAGTCCTTCGTGCTCGATGCCGTGACGTTGGCGACCTTCGTCGAGCTCTTCGTGATGCCGTTGTCGGGTTGGCTGTCAGATAAGTTCGGGAGGCGCTCGATTTACCTCATAGGAACCGGGTTCGGTATCGTCTTCGCATTTCCTCTATTCTGGCTGCTGGACTCTCGTGATCCAACGATTGTCCTTGGAACGATCGTCTTAGGGGTTTGCTTGGCGCAAGGCATGGTGTTCGCGCTCCACGCGAGCTTCATGCCGGAATTGTTCGGCACACGGGTGCGCTACAGTGGCATATCACTCGGGTTTCAGGTCGGTGCGGCGATCGGCGGGGGCCTGACGCCCGTGATCGCGGCGGCATGCGTGGGCTGGAGCGGCGGCTCGACGTGGCCGGTCTCGCTGTTCCTGACGATCCTCGGGAGCCTGACATTCTGGGCCGTGCTCAGCACACGCGAAACTTCGGGCTCGAGCATGGAAGCTTAGCTTGCCGCGATGATGGGCGGTAGTCCAGGCGGCGCGATCATCTGCGCATCATGAGGCAGTGATGGATCTAGATCCTTCGAGCAAAGAAAGAGGTATGGCTAATCTGCGGCGTATCGCCGATGCACTCGGAAGGCCGATCGAGTCTTTCTATCAAAGCAGCTTGGTCGGCGAGGAAGCCGAGCGGCTCGAACTGCTGCTTCTATGGGATCGCATATCAAATTCGCAGGGCCGACGCCGCCTATTGAGCCTCGCGCGAAAGGAGGCGGAACGAGAGGGTCATCTGGATGACACTTAGCGGAATGCTGATTCGAGCGCTACCAAGAAAGATGACATTCTTCAGTTTTTCATAGTACTCGATCTATTCTCTGAGATCATAGCCCGTCCTGTGCGAAGTGAATAAAGCTTGTGTGAACTTAGATTTTCGAGTCAAGTGAGCTTAGCCCCTGGGCCAAGTCATAAGTTGCGCGATGACTGAGGCTCAACCGCGCTTTCGGATCGACGCTCCTGCCGAAACGCTGATGGGACATGGGCGCCATAGTGGATGCGGGGCTCGGTGAACGGCGCGAGCTCGACGCTGAGCGCGTCGAGGAAACCCATTAGCTCGGTCTCGCTATCGCGGGTCGGCGAAGCGGAAGGGGTCGGTCGGGGCGAGCTGGCTCAGAAGGCGGACGGGCAGGGATGAAACGCTCTCAGTGACGAGGTCGTCGTTGAAGTCGCCGCGAATCGGCACGAGCGGCCAGACGTCGATGCCTTTCGTCTCGGCATGGCCAGTGAGGCGCTCGGCGGCACGCAGCCCTGCCGGATCGGCGTCCTGGGCGATGTAGAGGTGGCGCAGCCCCTCCGGCGGCGGCAGCGCGGCGAGATGGGTGGCCCGAGAGCGCTGCGACGCAGGGCAGGCTCGGCAGGGCCGAGCGCATCGCCAGCATGGTCTCGATGCCCTCGTCCGCCCGTGAGCACTCCGTCCGGCGTCCCGAAGCGCACGCCGTGCCCGAGCAGGTTACCCATCGTCAGGCGCCGCATCGCGAGGGGCGCCTTGCGGACCCGTCGCGAGCCAGCCATGTCCGCTGCACACCGGTGATCCGGCCGGACAGGTCGGTGACCGCGGCGATCAGCGTCGGCCAAGTCGTCATCGTCGTCGCGATGGTAGCAGGCGGGATGGTAGTGTTCGACCAACCACGCGCCATATTAAGAATTTCTCGCAATGGGATAGGTATTGCAGATGAGCGTCCGCATAAGATAAGTCGCTGTGGCTTTTCAGAGGCCATGGCGGACAAAAGTCATGACCGGCAATTCAACCGCCAGAACCTCGCCGGCAGTCTCGACCCTGGCGGCGACGGCCCTCGTGGTGGCCGACATGGTCGGCGTCGGAGTCTTCACCAGTCTCGGGTTCCAGGTGACGGACATCTCGTCCGGTTTCACGCTGCTGCTGCTGTGGTTCGTCGGCGGAATCGTCGCGCTTTGCGGGGCGTTCAGCTACGCCGAGTTGGCTGCGATGTTTCCCCGTTCCAGCGGCGAGTACAATTTCCTCACGCGCGCATACGGTCCGGCGGTCGGCTTCATGGCGGGCTGGCTCTCGGCCACGGTCGGGTTCAGTGCGCCGGTGGCGCTCGCGGCGATGGCGTTCGGGCAATATGCCAAGGCGATCCTGCCGGGGGTGCCGCCGCTTCCGCTCGGCCTCGCGGTCCTCTGGGCCCTCTCAGCCATCCGCCTGCGCGGGGGGCGCCATGGCAACACGATCCAGGTCGGCTTCACGCTGCTGAAGCTCGCGCTGATCGCGGCCTTCATCGTTGCGGGCTTTGCCAGGGGCGGCGGCCAGCCGATCAGTTTCGCCCCAAGCGCGTTCGACCCGGCGCAGATCTTCAGCGCCGGCTTCGCGGTGAGCCTCGTGTTCGTGATGTACGCCTACTCGGGCTGGAACGCCGCGACCTACATCGTCGGTGATCTGGCCGATCCGCGCTACAGCCTGCCGCGGGCGCTGTTCGTCGGGACGGGCCTCGTGCTCGTGCTCTACGTCGTGCTGAACGCGGTGTTCCTCTACACCACGCCGCTCGCGGAACTCGCCGGGCAGATCGATGTCGCCCTGATCAGTGGCCGGCACGTCTTCGGCGAGGAGGGTGGCCGTCTCGTCGGCGTCCTGATCTGCGCCGGCCTGATCCCGACCATCGGCGCGATGATGTGGATCGGTCCAAGCGTCACGGTGGCGATGGGCGAGGACGTGCCGCTCCTGCGCCTGTTCGCGCACCGCTCCCGCACCGGCGTACCCGTGGCCGCAATCCTCCTCCAGTGCGTCGTCGCGAGCCTCCTGCTCCTCACGCAGAGCTTCGAAGCGGTGCTCGACTTCATCCAGTTCAGCCTCACCTTCTGCTCGTTCCTGACGGTTCTCGGCCTGATCAGGCTGCGGATCACCCGGCCGGATCTGCCGCGGCCCTGCCGGACCTGGGGCTATCCCGTCACGCCGCTGATCTTCCTGTCCGTCACCCTGTTCATGCTGGTCCACCTCGTCGCCGTCCGGCCGCTTCAGTCGCTCGCAGGCTTCCTCCTGATGCTGGTCGGCCTCCTGCTGTACGGCGTCGCGACAGCGCAGGCGCGAAGCAAAGCTAGGAAGGCACTTCCGCGATAAGACGGCTTATCCGCCTCGCGAGCCACTTCAAGCAATGGCTACACCGTACGATCAAGCCCCAATAGGCCTCGCATCGCGGGATCGAATGCTCCACCAGAATCGATCGTGGCGCCCGCCGAGCACCGAATGCGATCACCGGACAGAGCGCGCATCGGACTTGATGGCTCGCAACACATCGAGACGATACTCGGCGGTTCGCGACTGCGTCAGGACCCGTGCAAACCCACGCGCGCCTGCGATGAAGCCTTCGGCGGCATCGTCGCCGGAGAGCGGGTAGTGGGTGATGCCGAGCCAGTGAACCAGCACGATGTCTGCGTCGGGCAGCAACGCGCCCTCGACGCGCGCGACGAGGCGCGCGAGATCGGCGCGGTCGAGATAGTAGGCCACCTCCGAGATCACGATCAGGTCGAACCGCCCGTCCGGCCAATCGCCGGGAACGGCGGCGAGCTTGAAGCTCACGTTCGGGCAATCGGCGCACCGCGCACGTGCGGCGTCCAGCACGGACGGCACCACGTCGAGCCCGATCAGCGCGTCGCAGCGGGGGCACAGTTGGTGGGTGAACACACCGATCGAGCAACCCACATCCAGACCGGACACGTAGTGGGACCGCGGCAGTGCCGCGAGCGTGGCCGCGTACTTGTCACGCTCGTAGGCGCTCGTGGCGAAGCGCCAGGGGTCGGCTTCGGTGGCGTACATGCCCTTGAAGTAGTCCGGATCGAGGGTGGTCGGTCGACGGCCCGTCGGGGTATCGGCCGGCACGCCGGGACCCGTCTCCGCGCCCACGGCTCCTTCCATCCCGAGCAGCGTGCTCGTGACGACGGCGCCCCCAGATTGCAGCATGAGGCGGCGTGACTGTCTTTTGCGGTCGCGCACGATAAGCCTCACCGCGTCCATCGGCGTGTGAGGATGCAACTTCGCTTGGTAGGAACAGTTCCGAGGCGCAAACACGGGTCTGGTTGTGAGGGCCCGCGTTGGCGCCGCTGTGCGCCAACAGCAGACATTGGCTCGATGCCAGCAAGGAGACCTTCGTTAATCCGATTCGGCAATGTCGGATGTCCCTCCAGAATCAAACGTTGATCATCGGACCAACAACGACCGGAACTGACCGAAAACAAGACGGCAGCTTTCGGGTCACCAATAGCCCGAAGCAGGTGTCGCTATTGGTGCGATTCGTCTAGATAATTCAATTTTTTTCGGTAATACACCCAGATGTAAATTGTTAATGCACCTAGTTTTTATGCCTGCGGTCGTTTGGCGCATTATAGCGGGCTGCGCAGTTCGTCACGTGATCATTCGTCGAACGTCTTGGAAGCGTTCGTCCGCGAAGTGACGTTTGATCACGGCGCCGACGTGGGCCAGGATAGCCGCATAGAAGAGGGCCGGAAGCAGCCATCCATGCATCGCGGCCCAGGTCGCAACCCGATTCACGTCCGGCGTGACGACCTGCGGAAGATGCCAGCCGTAGAACCAGACATCCTCGCCCTGATAGGCGGACATCAGCAACCCGCTCACGGGGAAGGCGACGATCAGACCGTACAGGAGTCCGTGAAGCGTCCGGGCGACCCGGCGCTCCCAGGGTTGGAGCGCCTGCGGCAATCCGGGGGCGGGCGTCGTCAGCAGCACGGCGATCCTGAGGACGACGACGATGACGAGGGTCAGGCCCATCGATTGATGCGCGGCGAGGAAGTCGGCGCGCTCCGGTGAGCCCCCCGGCAGGACCGACAGGAACAGACCCATCGGCAGGCTGCAGAGCATCAGCGTCGCCGTGATCCAGTGGGCGTAGCGCGACAGCAGCCCGAACCGGGCCGCCCCGTTCCGCAGGGGCGGCGCGGACGCCGTGCGCCGCATCTGCTTCCACGCCGCCCACAGGAGGAACGGCACCGCCGCCCCCGCGACGAGGGCCTGCGCGTTGAGGACGAAGGGTTTGATACGGTCGAGCGGCGCCGCCGCGTCCGTCCGGGCCGCGAAGGTCCCGTCGAAGTCGGCCAGCAAAATCGAGAGGACGATCATCGCCAAGCCGAGGGCGACGACGGCGGTTCCGGCCGCGCGCAGCCAGCGATTGGCATGGTTGAGCGTCACCGCGAGAACCACGGCCAGACTCAGGTATCCCGCCGCCATCATCCGATCAGCCCCCGCACCGCGATGGCACTCGCCAGCATGCCGAACACGTAGAGCGGCACCCCGAAGCCGCTGTACCAGATCGCACGCTCGGTCGGGGCGGCGAGGAAGCGCTGCATCATCAGGAGTTGTCCGGCGAGCAGGACGACGACGACCGCGGCCTCGATCGCCCCGCCCCAATGCAGGAGCAGCCCGATCGCGACGACCTGCGGCAGCGCCATCACCCAGCAGGCGACGCGCGCCGCACGCGCGGCCCCGAGCATCGCCGGGAGCGAGCGGATACCCATCCGGAGGTCGCCCGGGACCGACTTGAAGTCGTTGAGCGTCATGATGCCGTGGGCGCCGAGGCTGTACAGGAGCGCGAGGATCAGGGTCGGGGCCGGCGGCAGGGCGCCCCCGATCATCACCGCCGCCCCGGTCACCCAGGCGAGGCCCTCGTAGCAGAGGCCGCAGGCGAGGTTGCCCCACCAGCCGTTGCGCTTCAGCCTCAGCGGCGGCGCGCTGTAGGCCCAGGCCAGCGCCAGCCCGACGAGTCCCGCGGCGAAGACCCAGCGCCCCAGGGCGAGCGCCACCGCGAGGGACAGCGCCGTCCACGCCAGGGCGATCCGGAACCCCCAGGTGCCGGGGATGCGCCCCGAGGGGATCGGCCGGTCCGGCTCGTTGATGGCGTCGACCTCGCGGTCGTACCAGTCGTTCGCGGCCTGGCTCGTGGCGCAGACCAGGGGGCCGGCGAGCACGATGCCGGCCAGCGCAAGCCCCCAGCGGCCGGCGAGCGGCACCCCCGACGCCACGACGCCGCAGCCGAAGGCCCACATCGGCGGGAACCACGTCACCGGCTTGAGCAGTTCCAGCACGGCCGAGGGGGCGGGCGTGGTCCGGGTCTTCGCGATCATGCTCTGTTGTCCAGGATGCGCCGGCAGCGGGCCCGATGCCGCGCGCGTGGATCGATCGGCCCTGTCGCGGTCCCGATCACCCGGCCAGCAGCGGGAACGTGACGCCGATCGCCCAGGCGAAGGCGATCGCGTCGGCGATCCCGGCCACCCAGGGATGGCCGGTGCGCCGGTAGGCCCAGGTGCCGATCAATCCGTAGACGAGGAAGAACAGCACGATCACCGGCACGATGATCACGAGGAAGAACAGGCGCCCGAAATCGAGCCCGACGGCGAGCCCCAGCGACACCAGGAAAGCCAGTTTCGAGGCGGCGTAGGCGCCCCGCCCGGCGCTCGGCCCGCGGGTCAGCCACGCGTCGGCGAGGAAGAAGGCGAGCGTGCCGACGAGCATCGCCAGGACGAGGACGACCCGGTTCGGCCCCGGCACGAACGAGGTCACGTAGGCGTCGATCGGTAGGGCGAGGCCGACGAACCCGTAGAGCGTGACGGCCAGAGCCGCGGCCACCAGCGCCGCGACCGCGAGCGGCGGCGTGATGTCCCGCGCGTGGGCCGAGCGACGCCGCAGCCACCGGAGGCAGGCGGCGGTGAGCAGGCCGTAAACCGCGAAATGAGCCGCCAGGTAATCCGCGACCAGCACCGGCAGGACGTGGGTCGGCAGCACGCACAGGACGAGCGGCGTGGCGACGGCGGGGACAACGAGCGCCGGCCACAGGCGCCGCCAGCCGAGGTCCGCGCCGAGGGGGATCCGGCTGACCACCGGCAGGAGATGCGAGGCCGGCCAAGCCAGCATCACGACGCCCGCGAGCAGCACGAGGATCCACGGGCCGCGCCGATCGAGCGGCCCCCGCGCGGGAGGCGACCGCCCGAAGGCCCCGTCGAGCCAAGCGACGGCCTCCTCCAGACCGGCGCGGGCGTAGAGCACGCCGACATGCTCGACGCCCTCCGAGACCGCGGCCCAGCGCGCCGTGCCGGCGGCGGGATCGCCGTAGGTGACGTTCTCGCGCGGAGGCTCGGGCGCCGAGGCGAGCCCCACCGCCCGCAGGGCCTCGCGACGCAGGGCACCTTCCCAGCCGCCGACGATGACGAGCAGGTCGGGCGGGCTCTCCCGCGTCACGGCCGGCGAGAACATCGAGACCGCGACGGTGGCGGCCACGCCCGGCATCTCCTGCGCGACGCGGACGACGATATCCGAAGCCATCGAGTGGCCGAGCACCGCGAGGCGCCCATCCCCGAGAATGCGGACCTGTCCGGCGACCGTCTTGGTCGCCTCGACGAGGGTCCGCGTGGCGCCGTCCTCCCGGGTGATGCTGCCGGTCAGCGGCGCCGGGTTCCGGCCGTGGCCGGGAAAGTCGAAGGTCACGGCGACGTAGCCGGCATGCGCCAGGGTGGTGGCGAAGGGCAGCATCAGCTGCTGCGATCCGGCAAAGCCGTGGGCGATCACGACGACGGGGCCGGCCGGCCCGGCCTCCCTGCGGAAGACCGTCGCCGGGGTCCCGTCGATCGAGAGCGCCTCGATCGCGAGCCCGTCCGTCTCTGCGCGCAGGTGCCGGAGCGCTGCCGCGATCGCCCCGAGCGCCAGGGCCGCCACCGCCGCGCGAAAAGCCCTCTGCCGATGGGACAGCCTCACGGCAGCCTGAGCCGGCGGGCGGTGGCCGGTGCGTCGCCTCGCGGCCGTTCGTCGGCGGCCGGATGCAAGCCATAGGGTGCGACGAGCGCCCAGACATGGGGCGGCACCATCGTGCGCAGGCGGCGCGGACGCTCGCGGCGCAGGTGGAGCACCGTCTCGACGGCCTTCATCTCGAGGCGGGCGCGGGCGAATTCGAGCCCGCGCGGCCCGAACCGCGGCATCAGCCAGCCGACGATCGGGCGCACCCAGTCCGGCATGCGGCGCAAGGGGAGGCCCCCTGCCGCGCGCGCGACGTTGGCGAGAAACCCCTTCACCGGACCCTGACGCTTGCCGGCGCTGCCGGGCGCTGCGGTGCAAACCTCGGAGCCCAGGAGGTCGAGCAGTTCCTCGCCGCGGGCGTTGCGGACGATGAGCCACTGCTCCCCGGCGCCGGCCATGTAGCCGACCGTGATGTCCGAAAGGGCGTTGGTGTAGTCGACGCAGGTCCGGCAGGTCAGCGGAAAGAAATCCGGCGGCAATCGCGAGATCGGCAGTTGCAGGAACGGGATCGCCTTCACCCGCCCGTCCGCGAAGCGCAGCTCGACGTGATAGTCGGCGCGGAACTCGAGGTAGACGATGGTCTCGGGATCGTCGGCGAGCAGGGCCAGGAATTCGTGGAAGCGCTCGGTCGTCGTGTTGTCCGAGCACGGCGTGCCGATCACGTAGAGCCGCTCGAGCCCGAGTTCCGCTTCGAGGGCCCGCAGCGCGTAGACTTGGCAGGGTATGCCGATGACCGCGAGCCGCCGGTAGCCCCGCGCGCGCGCCGGCTCCAGCAGCGCGAGCAGCGGCGCGTAGCCCATCCGCATGCCGCGGCAGGCCGCCATCCCCTCCGGCCGCGTCACCAGGACGGGCACCGGCCGCCAGCGGTCGGCGGGATCCGGCGCCATCGTCAGGACGGCCTCGACCGCTCCGGTCTCCAGAAGCCGTTCGGCGAGGCGCGTCGCGATCCCGCTCCACTGCGCGCCCGCGAGGGGCCGGATCAGGCTGGCCCGGAGCATCCTCCGGAACGGCCCGAAGTAGCTTTCGTCGGGACGTGCCGCGTCCCGCGCCCTGCCGTGCACCTGAGCCTCCAGCGCGGGATAGTCGGGCCTGATGAATTGGCAGGCCCGGCCGCACCGCTTGGGATCCGACGAACGCGAAATCCCACAATCCGTACAGAGATCGCGGGGCTCGGCGTCCGCGAAAGCTGGCATCTGGATAGCGGGCTGCATGTCGGCCGGTCGATCGACAGGAAGCGCAGTCACCAACTCTTCCTCAACTTGATTTAATGTTTATTTTTTGTATTTTCCTGATTTTTTATTGTCATATTCGTTTTTTATCAGAAATTACTATTTCTGACAGAATTATAATTAATTTTCAATGTCAATCGAACGAAGGCAGTCTTAGACTATAATATGAGTTGTCGAAATTTACCTTCGCAATTTCAAAATACCTGACTTGAGTGCGTTTTTCGGGTCCGTTTATGCTTCCAAGCTCTGTCCGCATCCAACTGCCTTCCGGAGAGAATACGAAGCCCCCCTGCGGGTGTCAACTTGGCTTGACAGCCGTATGGCCCCTTGGCGGCGTGCCGCCCGGCTCACCAAGCGAGCGGCCTCCAGATCGCGTCGCGGAGGGCGAGATCATGACGCACGGTCCGGCCCTCTTCGTCAGCAGGCGGATGAGGGTGTGCCGCTGTTCGAACGGTTTGCAAGCGGCATCAAGCTCACCTCGGCCGGTGAGGCCCTCGCCCGCCACGTCCTCGTGGTGCATCGGACGGAAACTGCGCCGGATCGCGCATGCACGGTTCAAGCTCGGCGCCATCATGGCTCCCGACCACCCGCTCGCCGGGTGCGAGCGGGTCAGCCTCGCAGCCTGCTTCGACCATCCGGTGATCCTACCCGAAGGCGACCTCTCGACCGTCCAGATCCTCGCCCCGGCCTTGGCGCGCCTGTCGCGGAATGTGCGCCCGATCGTTCGCTCCTCCTCGACCGAGTTGATGCGCGCGCTCGCCGAGCGCGGCGTCGGCCTCGCCTTCCAGACCCGGATCGGCCTGGAGCAATCGATTGCCGGTGGCCGGCTCGTCCACGTCCCGGTCGAGGCCGGCGGTCCGATTTGGAGCGAGCTCGGCGTGTACGTCCGATCGGGTCGCGCCCTGCCGGCGATACGCGATCTCGTCCTGCGCATCCTCGTCGAGGAGATCGCACGCCGCGAACCGGAAGATCCCGGAGGATGATGCCGCCTCGGCATCACCTCAGGCGACAATCTCTGCTTTTTGGATCATCGCCCTGTCGCTATCGTCGGTCCTGTTCGATCGGGAGAGCGAGCCGATGTCCGCAAGCCTTCATGCGATCCGTGTGTCCGGGGCGTCGTTGCCGGTGATCGCCGTCGCCGGTCTGTCGGCATCCGATCCCGCCCGCCGCCGAGCGGTCGGTGCCGCTCTGCGCGATGCCTGCCTCGCCAGCGGGTTCTTCTACTGCGCCGATCACGGCATCCCGGGCGGACTCATCGATGCGGTCTTCGCGGAGACCGAGCGCTTTTTCTCCCAGTCTCCCGATGTGAAGGCGTCCGTCGACAAGGCGCACTCCTTCTGCAACCGCGGCTACGAGCCGATGCGGGGCCAGACGCTGGAGGCCGGTGCCCCGCCCGACCTCAAGGAGGGCTTCTACATCGGCCTCGAACTGCCGCCGGACGATCCGCGCGTGGTGGCGCGTCGCTTCAACCGCGGCCCGAACCAATGGCCGGCGGACCTGCCCGGCTTCCGCCCGGCGATGCAGGCCTACTTCGCGGCCATGCTCGATCTCGGCGAGCGGCTGATGCGCGGCATCGCGCTCTCGCTCGACCTGCCGGAGGATCACTTTGCCGGCTTCTGCCGCGATCCGCTGGCGATCCTGCGCCTGCTGCACTACCCGCCGCAGCCGAACGATGCCGCGCCCAACGAAAAGGGCGCGGGCGCCCACACCGACTTCGGCGGCCTGACGCTGCTCCTCCAGGATCGGGTCGGCGGATTGCAGGTCCAGGCGGCCGATGGCGGCTGGCTCCATGCCGATCCGGTGCCGGGCGCCTTCGTGGTCAATCTCGGGGACATGATCGCCCGCTGGACCAACGGCCGCTACCGCTCGACGGTCCACCGTGTCGTGAACGCCTCGGGCCGCGAGCGCTACGCGGTGCCGTTCTTCTATTCCGGCAACCCGGACCACGTGGTCTCCTGCCTTCCGGGTTGCCTCGCCCCGGGCGAGACGGCGCAGTATCCGGCCACGACGGTGGAGGGGCACCTCCAGGAGATGTATCGCCGCACCTACGCGGCAGCCTGAGCATGCGGCCCGATCCCGTGGTGCTGGTCCACGGCGCCTGGGCCGGTGCCTGGGTCTGGGAGCGCCTGACCCCACGGCTCGATGCGGCCGGGCTCGAAACGCTCGCCCTCGACCTGCCCGGCAGCGGCGAGGACCGGACCCCGGCGGCCGAGGTCTCCCTTGAACGTTATGTCGCCCGCATCGCCGACGCGCTGGCGCGGCTCGGGCGCCCGGCGAGCCTCGTCGCCCATTCCGGGGGCGGCGTCGTCGCCTCGGCGGCGGCCGAGGCCATGCCGGATCGGGTCGCCCGGATCGCCTACGTCGCCGGGATGATGCTGCCGGATGGGATGACCTTCGCGGAGCTGATCGCTCAGGGAAGGGAACAGGACCCGGATGCCGCAGGGATCGGCCCGCATCTCGTCTGGTCCGACGATCGCCTGACGAGCCGCGTGCCGGGGCCGGCGGCGCGGGCGATCTTCTTTCACGATTGCGACGAGGCCGACGCCCGTGCCGCCGCCGCGCGCCTGACGCCGCAGGCGGAGCGGGGACGGGCCGTGCGCGCCGCTCTCACGCCTGCGCGCTTCGGCCGGGTGCCGCGCCTCTATGTCGAGGCCTGTCACGACCGCGCGGTCGTCCCCGCGCTCCAGCGCCGGATGTGCGCCCTGGTGCCGGGCGCCGCGCGCGCCGTGTTGCCGACCGGCCATGCGCCGCAGCTCTCGGCCCCCCGGCGCCTCGCTGCGGCGCTGCTTCCGTTTCTCGCTCCTGGCACGCCGCTTGCGGCCTCGGCCGCCGGCGCGCCGGACCACGATTCTTCCGCCGCCGCTTGAGGACTGTGACCCCATGAGCCCTTTGACCCGATGGGGCGCCGCCTTCGGCATGACGCTCGCGCTGACCGGCGCGGCCGCGGCGGAGCCCCTGACCTTCCTGATCGATTGGCTGCCCGCCGGCGACAAGGGTGCGATCTACCTCGGCGTCGCGAAGGGGCTGTTCAAGGAGCAGGGCCTCGACGTGACCGTGCAATCCGGCCGCGGCTCCAGCGACGTGGTGACGAAGCTCGGAACGGGCGCTGCCGATATGGGAACCGGCGGCCTCGCCGCGCTGCTCCAGGCCAAGGCCCAGAGCGCGGTTCCGGTCACCGCCGTGATGGCGATCTACACCAAGCAGCCGGATGCGATCTTCACCACGACCGACTCGGGCGTGTCGAGCCTGAAGGACCTCGTCGGCAAGACCATCGCGACCGCCACCTTCTCCTCCTCGAACGTCGCATGGCCGCTGGTGCTCAAGGCCAACGGTGTGCCGGCCGACGGCATCAGGGTGCTGAAGGTCGATCCCGGCGCGCTCGCCCCGATGCTCGCTGCCGGGACGGTCGCCGCGACGATCAACTGGCTGACCGTGGCGCCCGCCTTCGAGGGCCCGCTCAAGGAAGCCGGCAAGTCGTTCAAGGCGCTGCCGTGGTCCGAACTCGGCTTCGAAGGCTACGGCCTCTCGGTCTTCGCCTCCGACAAGATGCTGGCCAAGCGCCCCGAGGCGGTACGCAAGTTCCTCGTCGCCTATGCCAAGGCGACCGAGATGGCCAATGCCGATCCGATGGCCGCCGCCAAGGCGCTCAAGGCCGCGGTGCCGGAGGTCGCGGCCGAACGTGCGGCGGAGGAATGGAGGGTATCGATCCCGCTCATCGTCAACGAGACCTCCAGGAAGGACGGCATGGGCGTCTTCGAGCCGGGCCTGCTCAGGACGACCTGGAGGTGGACCGCGGAATCCCAAGGCATTCCGATCGAGTCCTTCGACCCGGCCAAGGCCGTGACCGGCGACTTCCTGCCCGCGACCAAGGCCGAGCGGTGAGCCGAACGCCTCCGGCAGTCCGCTTCCGGGATGTCGGGCAGCGCTTTCAAGGAGCGGACGGACGGCCCGTTGCCGCGCTCGACGGGTTGAGCTTCGAGATCGGGCGGCACGAGTTCCTCGCGGTGCTCGGGCCCTCCGGCTGCGGTAAGTCCACCCTGCTGCGCCTGATTGCCGGGCTCATAAAGCCGACGGCGGGACAGGTCGAGATCTTCGGTCGTCCGGTGACGGAGCCGCGCGACGAGATCGGCATCGTCTTCCAGAAGCCGACGCTGCTGCCCTGGTTCGACGTGCTCGGCAACGTCACCTTCCCGATGCGCCACAAACATGGGCGGGTGACGGACGCCGAGCGCGCGCGGGCTCGCGAGCTTCTCGCCCTCGTCGGCCTCGCCGACTTTGCGGGCCGCCGCCCGGACGAGCTGTCGGGCGGCATGCAGCAGCGCGTGGGCATCGCCCGTGCCCTGCTGCACGATCCCGACATCCTGCTGATGGACGAGCCGTTCTCGGCGCTCGACGCCCTGTCGCGCGACGAGATGAGCTTCGAATTGCTGCGGATCTGGACCGAGCGGCCGAAGACCGTGCTGTTCATCACCCACGCGATCCCGGAGGCGCTCTTGCTCGCCGATCGCGTCGTCGTGATGAGCGGCCGGCCCGGCCGTGTGCGCGAGATCCTGCCCGTGCCGCTGGCCCGTCCACGCTCCATGGCGACCCTGTCCGAACCGGCCTTCCATGACCTCGCACGCCACATCCGCGGACGCCTCTTCAGCAGGCCCGTCGCTGCCTGAGCAGAGCCTGTCCGAACCTGTTCTGGTCGGCACGGCCGTCGTGCCGGCCGCCTCGGCGCGTCGCATGGCGATGCTCGACGCTCTCGCGCCGACGCTCGCCTTCGTCGGACTGATCGCCCTCTGGGAAGGGACTTGCCGGCTCTTCGCGATCCCTTCGTTCCTGCTGCCCGCGCCGAGCGCCATCGCCGCGGCCCTGGTCGCGACGCCGCTGAATTCCTGGGCCGGGCACGTCTTCGCGACGCTGCGGGTCGCCGTCCTCGGATACCTCCTCGCCGTCGTCGTCTCGGTGCCGCTCGCGGTCGGCATCGCGACGTCGCGCTTCTTGCGTCGCACGCTCTATCCGGTTCTCGTCGTGATCCAGTCGACGCCGATCGTCGCCGTCGCGCCGATCATCGTGGTGACGCTCGGCGCCTCCGACCTGCCGCGCATCGTCATCACCTTCCTGATCACGTTCTTCCCCATCCTGGTCTCGACCGTGACCGGTCTTCAGACCACGCCCGAGGAACTGATCGAGCTGTCGCGCTCCCTCCGCGCCGGCCGCGCCCGCGAGATCCTGCATATCCGGCTGCCCTTCGCCGTGCCCCACATGTTTTCGGCGCTGAAGATCTCGACGACGCTCGCCATCGTCGGCGCCGTCGTCGCCGAGTTCGTCGCGGCCGAGCAGGGCCTGGGCTTCTTCATCGCCTTCTCGACATCGAACTTCCGGATCCCGACCGCCTTTGCCGGCCTCGTCATCCTTGTGGCCATCAGCCTCCTGCTGTTCCGCTTCGTCGGCTGGCTGCAGTTGCGCGTCGCGCCGTGGTCGCTTCCCAAATCCGAGCGCTAGGCCCCGCCGATGACCCAGCCGTCGAACCACGAGACCTATCTGCGCATGGCCTTCGACGTCGCCCGCCGGGCCCGCGAGGGCGGCGACCATCCGTTCGGATCGATCCTCGTCGGTCCCGACGGCGTCGTGATGATGGAGCAGGGCAACGGTTACGCGGCGGAAGGCAAGGACATGACCGCCCATGCCGAGCGGCTGCTCGCCACCCGGGCCTCGAAGGCGCATCCCCCGGCATTCCTGGCCGGCTGCACGCTCTACACGTCGGCCGAGCCCTGCGCGATGTGCGCGGGCGCCATCTACTGGGCCGGCATCGGCCGCGTCGTCTACGGTCAGGGCGAGGCCGACCTGAAGGCGATGACCGGCGGCCACGCCGAGAACCCGACCCTCGACCTGCCCTGCCGCGCCGTCTTCGCGGCGGGCCAGCGCGACATCGAGGTGATCGGGCCTCTGCTCGCGGAGGAGGCGGCTGCGCTTCAGACGGAGGTCTGGGAGGGCGGGCCGTCTTCGGCATGAAGGTCGTACGCCCTTGCGATCCCGCCGAGGCGATCGCGCTGCTGCGCCGCCACGGCCCGGGCGCACGTCTCGCGGCGGGCGCCATGGCGCTGCAGCTCGACTGGACGGTGCGGCGGGGGCGGCGATGCTTGTCGATCTCTCCGCACGTCCTAAACTTCGCGGGATCGAAGTGGCGGAGGGGGTCGTGCGCGTCGGAGCCGCGACGCCGCTCGCCGAGATCGAGGCGGAGCCTGTTCAGCTACGTACGGCTGGAGGAGCGGGTGCCGGCCGATCATCCGCTGCGGCCGATCCGGGCCTTGGCGGACGAGGTTCCGGCTGGACTGAACGGGCGCTTCGAGACGCTCCATTTCCAGACGGGACGCCCCTCACTCCCGCCGGAGATGGTGCTGCCGCGCGACGGCAGGCCTTCTCGGTGCGCTCCGAGCGGGTGCTGATGGCGCCGATCGACGACAATCTGCTGTTCCGCTGGTTCGTCAGGTTGGAGATGGATGCCGCGATCTGGCAGCCGACGGTGTTCACGCACAACCGCGACCGGCTTCTGGAGGCAGATGTCGCCCGCGCCTTCCTCTCGGGCCTGTCGGCGTTGCGGCGGGTCAAGCGGCTCCTCAAGCGGCTCCTGTCGAGCGACCACCTCTCCGTCGACGGCACGCTGATCGAGGCCTGGGCAAGTAGGAAGAGCTTCCGCCCCAAGGACGGCTCGGGCGAGGCGTCCGGGCCGGGCCGCAACGGAGAGCGTGACTTCCGCATCGCGACTTCCGCAAGGAGAACCGATCAACCGGACGTGGTATGACTCTGCCCGCGCAACGAGGCGCGCAGGCGTGCCAAATCCGTTCCCTTGCCAGCGCGAACACGCCATGGTTCCGGCCTACGAAGGTTTCCGTGAGCCCGATGCGTGGTGGTGGACGCTCCAGCCGGACCACGTCGCGATCGCGGGGGCATAGCACATTGCTGCAAACGCGACCGCGCCGGTCGTCTTGTTTCATGTATTGCACTCCTGTACTGACTGGAGATGCAGCAACCGTTGCTTAGAATTTATCGATTCCAAACAACAAAGATTTTGAAGTTATTCATGTCAAAATCCGCGGTTACCGCGTCTGGCACGAATGCGGAGACGCGACATCCGGCCGCCAATCAGGCGGGCGAGGCCAGCGCTGCGATCGGATCGGCGGCGTTGATGCAGGACCGCGGCGCGGTGGTGATCGTCCCTGGTGACGAGCGCTGCCGTCTGCGCGTGACCGCCAACGGCGGGCTGATCCTCACGAAAATGAACCCTCCGACACCCTGGTCCCGCCGTCACCTGCTCCTCGCAGCCGCCGCCGCAGGGATGTTGCTGCCGCGCTCGGCCGCTGCGGCAGGCGAGGCCGTCCGCATCGCGTCGCTCGGCGGCGCGGTCACCGAGATCCTGTACCGACTGGGAGCCGGTCCCCGGATCGCGGCGGTCGACACCACCAGCCTGTACCCGGCCGAGGCGATGCGCGAGAAGACGCAGGTCGGCTACCTGCGCGCGCTCTCGGCCGAAGGCCTGCTGTCGATCGGTCCCGATCTCGTCATCGCCGCAGATGGTGCCGGCCCCCCCGACGTGCTGGCCCTCGTGCGCGACGCGGGTGTGCGCGTCGTGATGGTCAAGGAGCCGCCGACCCCGGACGGCGTCCTCGACAAGATCGCCGCGATCGGACGCGTGGTCGGCCTGGAATCCGAAGCGGACGCGCTCTCACGGGCCGTCGCGTCGCACTTTGCCGACCTTGCCGCCTTGCGCGCCCGCATCGCGAAGCCTGCGAAGGCCATCCTCGTCCTCTCGCTGCAGGGCGGCCGCACCCTGGTCGGCGGGGCCAACACGACCGCGGACGGGATGCTGAGCCTCGCCGGCGTCGTGAACGCGGCCTCCAGCCTGGAGGGCTTCAAGCCGATCACCGACGAGGCCATCGTGGCGGCCGCCCCCGATGCGGTGGTGATGATGCAGAACGGCCCCGAACCGGCAAGGCCCGAGGCCGTCTTCGCGCCCGACACGGCCCTCGGCCATACCCCCGCCGCGGCGACGCGTGCGCTCGTGACCATGGACGGCCTCTACCTCCTCGGCTTCGGTCCGCGCACCCCCCAGGCCGCCGCCGATCTGATGCGGGCGATCTATCCGGGCCTCCCGCGTGGCTGATCGGTCCGCGTCCCGGGGCCGCGCTTGAACCGGCGGCGCTCCGGGATCGTGGTCCTGGCGGCTCTCGCGACCCTGCTGCTGGCCGTGGCGCTCCTCTCGGTCGGCCTGGGCACGATCCGCATCCCGCCGGGGCGTGTGCTGGAGGTGCTGATGCGCGGCGGGACCGATCCGGCACGCGCCCGCGACGCCCTGGTGATCCTCGACATCCGCCTGCCGCGCACCCTGCTCGGGCTGATGGTCGGCGCCGGTCTCGCCGTCTCCGGCACCCTGATGCAGGGGCTGTTCCGCAATCCGCTCGCCGACCCGGCGCTGGTCGGGGTCTCGGCCGGCGCGGGGCTGGCCGCCGCCTGCATCATCGTGCTGGGCGACCGGCTCATCGCCCATCTCGGAGTCCCCGGCCCGCTGCCCTACGCGGTGCTGCCGGCCGGCGCCTTCCTCGGCGGCCTGACCGCGACGCTCGCCCTCTACGGCCTCGCCACCCGCTCCGGGCGCACCTCGGTGGCGACGATGCTGCTCGCCGGCATCGCGCTGGGGGCCTTGAGCGGCGCGATGACCGGCCTGCTGGTCACAGCCAGCGACGACCGGCAGCTGCGCGACCTCACCTTCTGGTCGCTCGGCAGCCTCGGCGGCGCGACCTGGGCCAAGGTCGCGGCCTCCGCGCCGCTGATCCTGCCGGTGCTGGCCGCCGTGCCGTTCCTGGGCCGCGGCCTCAACGCCCTGGTGCTCGGCGAGGCCGAGGCCTTCCACCTCGGCGTGCCGGTCGAGCGCCTGAAGCGCACCTGCATCCTGCTGGTGGCCGTCGCGGTCGGCGCCAGCGTGGCGGCGGCCGGTGTGATCGGCTTCGTCGGCCTCGTGGTGCCGCATGCCCTCCGGTTGGTGATCGGCCCGGAGCACCGCCTGCTGCTGCCGGCCTCCGCGCTGCTCGGCGGGGTGCTCCTGGTGCTCGCCGACATCGCCGCCCGCATGGTCGCAGCGCCCGCCGAACTTCCGATCGGGATCGTCACGGCACTGGTCGGCGCGCCGGTCTTCCTGTGGCTTCTGCTCGGTCGGGCGCGGCTGGCCGATGCCTGACGCACCCCTGCTCACGGCTTGCGACCTCACCGTCACCGTGGCCGGGCGCGATCTCGTGCGGGACGTGTCGCTCGACGTGGAGGCCGGCACGCTGCAGGTGATCGTCGGCCCGAACGGCGCCGGCAAGTCGACCCTGCTGCGCCTGCTGTGCGGCGAGATGCGCCCGAGCAGGGGCAGCATCGCCTATGCGGGCGAGGCGGTCGAGGGCATCCCGCCCTGGCGGCTCGCTGCGCTGCGGGCGGTGCTGCCGCAAGGCGCGCGCCTCGCCTTCCCGTTCGCCGCGGCGGAGGTGGCCCGGATCGGCCTCGACGGCATCGGCCGAGGCCTCGGCCCTCGTGACCGGGACGCGATCCTGGCGCGTGCCCTGGATCAGGCCGACGTGGCGCATCTGGCGGCCCGCACCTACCAGACGCTGTCAGGCGGCGAGCAGGCGCGGGTGCAGTTCGCCCGCGTGCTCTGCCAGTTGGCCGCCGGCCGCACCCTCGCGACGCGGCAGGTGCTGTTCCTCGACGAGCCGACCGCGAGCCTGGATCTGCGCCACCAGGGCGCGCTCCTCGACGCCGCGGCCGGGCTGGCGCGGGCGGGCGTCGCCGTGGTGGCGATCCTGCACGACCTCAACCTCGCCAGCGCCTACGCCGACACGCTGCTGGTGCTCGACGAGGGCCGGCTCGTTGCCGCCGGCCGCCCGGCCGCGGTGATGCGGGACGACCTCATCGCACACGTGTTCGGCGTGACCTGGCCGGTCGGACAGGTGCCCGGCGCCGGGCAGCCTTTCATCCTGCCGCGCCGGGATGTTGCCGGACCGCAACAGTCCTGATCCCTCGTAGTTTGGATCTGGAAAGACTTCAAATCACAGCGCAGGAAGATCGGAATAACATCAATCTAACAAATCCGAACACCGATTGCTTTGGCCGGCCAAGTCCACCCACAACATCGGCAGCCGGCCAGCACTGCGCCGGCCAGCCGGCACGGCCGGCTGTGTCCATGCGGATGCTTCCATGCCCCATTCTTCCCTTCGTGCGCTGCTGGCACTCGGCGTCTCGCTGCTCGCCCTGACCGTCGCCGAGGCGCAGGAGGCCGGGCCGCCGCCGGTGCGCCGCCAGCCCGAGGCCGAGGTCAGCCTCGACACGATCTCGGTCACCTCGACCAAGACCGCCGGAGCCGCGGTCGACGCGCTCTCGGGAACGAGCGTCGTCACGCGCGAGCAGATCGACCGGGTCCAGCCGAGCCGGCTCTCGGACGTGCTGCGCGACGTCCCCGGGGTGACCACGCAGGAGAACCAGAACGACCCGGCCCAGGCGATCAACATCCGCGGCCTGCAGGATTTCGGCCGGGTCAACGTGCTGGTCGACGGCGCGCGCCAGGACTTCCAGACCTCGGGCCACAGCGCCAACGGCGTGTTCTACCTCGATCCCGAACTCGTCGGCGGCGTCGACATCACCCGCGGGCCGACAGCGACCATCTACGGCTCGGGCGCCATCGGCGGCGTGGCCGCCTTCCGCACCCGCTCGATCGACGACATCCTGGCCCCCGACGAGACCGCGGGCGCCGTGCAGAAGCAGGGTTTCGGGACCAACGGCCAAAAGTTCGTGAACTCGACCGCTGTCGGCGCGCGCATCGGCACGGCGGCGGACGTGTTCGGCCAGTTCGTCTACCGCAGCAACGATCCCTATCGCGACGGCCTCGGCACGCTCGTGCGCGACACCGGCAACGAACTCACCTCGGGGCTGGCCAAGGTCAACGTGAGGCCCGCCGACGGCCACGAGATCAGCGGCACGGCGCTGGTCCAGCGCTTCGAGTTCGCCAATGCCGGGACCAGCAACGCGGGCGCGCGCTTCGCCAACGCCGTGCAGGCCGACACCTACACGCTGGGCTACCGCTTCGCGCGGCCGGACGTGCCGCTGCTCGATTTCAGCATCAAGGGCTACACGACGACCACGCACAACGACCTGACCTTCCTCTCGGACACGGCGAGCGGCCTCTACGGGCGGCTCGGCACGCGGGCCGGGAATCGCATCACCTACGACATCGAGACCTCGGGGTTCGACGTCCACAACACCGCCCGCTTCGACACCGGGGCGCTTTCCCACGCGCTCACCGTCGGCGGCGACTACGTCGAGAACCGCGTCCGGACGACGGACAACGCCGGCGGCTTCGGCGCGGCCTTCACGCCGTCGGGCCGGCGGACGCTCGCCGGCGCCTTCGTCCAGGACGAGGTGCGCTACGCGAGCTGGCTGCGGGTGATCGGCGCGCTGCGCTACGACACCTACGAACTCTCCGGCGGCGCCTACCGTTCGAGCGGCGACCGGGTCTCGCCCAAGATCACGGTTGGCGTCTCGCCGTTCACGGGCATCGAGGTCTACGGCACCTATGCCGAGGGCTACCGCGCGCCCTCGATCACCGAGACCCTGGTGCAGGGCATCCACCCGTTCCCGGCCTTCAGCATCCTGCCGAACCCGACGCTGCGGCCGGAGGTGGCCCACACCGTCGAGGGCGGCATCAACCTGAAGTACAACGACGTGCTGACGCCGGGCGACGTGTTCCGGGCCAAGCTCAACGTCTTCCAGAACGAGATCGACGACTTCATCAACATCCAGACCGTGGGGCCGACCTACTTCGTCCCGGCGATCGCCGGCATTCCCGCCTCGATCTGCGCGCGCATTCCGGGGCGCTTCCCCTGCGTGATCCCGGTGCAGTCGTTCCAGTACCTCAACATCGCCCAGGCCGAGTTGTCGGGCGTCGAGCTGGAGGGCGCCTACGACTGGGGCGGCGGCTTCGTGTCGCTGGCCGCCACCCATACCGAGGGCCGGGACCGGGCCACCCGCCAGACCCTGCTCACCGTGCCGCCGGACCGGATCAGCACGACGCTGGGTCTCCGCTTCCTCGACGACCGCCTCACGGTCGGCACCCGGCTGAACCTCGTCGAGGCCCGCACCGACCTGCCCGCCGGCGCCACGATCCTCGCCACCAAGGCCTACGGGCTGGTGGACTTCTTCGCGTCCTACCGGTTCAACGACCGGATCAAGGCGGACTTCATCCTCCAGAACGCCTTCGACAAGCGCTACACGCAGTACCTCAACGCGCTCGCCAATCCCGGCCTCGTCGCCAAGGCGGCGATCAGCATCAAGTTCGCGACGCGATAGGAGAAAGAAAGCGCATTTCCGCGGTACGATGCCAGCGGTGTCAACTGCCGCGATTCCTGCGCAATCTCATCCTTCTCGACGTGGAACCGCTCCGGATCTCGGTGGCAGGGGCGCGCCGCCTTCCGACGACGGCGCTCGATCGCGCCGACTTCATCCATCACCTCGGGATCGAATGTCGGGTTCCGTGCCGTTCTGGCTCTGTATCGAGGGATTGATGCCGTCCACAGCTCGGAGGACGCCGCGGGGTCGATCGAAGCCATCATCGGGGGGTCGACCGGCGGGAGCGGCGATGCCGAAGGGCATGCTGTTCGTCCCTCGCATGATTGCAGATCCGGACCGGGTTGACCGTCGACGCGCCGTTCCGGCCTCGGAGCCCGTCGCGCCTCCGCGTTCGGGGCGTCACGCGGTGGCTCCGTTCCCATCGGACTTCGGCATCGCGACCCGAGAGACCGAGACCGCGCGAGGTTCGAACGCCGTGGCGTTCTCACCGAATCGGCGCTCGGCTGCAACGGCTTGGCCTGTAATCGGATGTCGAGGGTGGGGATCGGCCCTGCGGCCGGCGCTCCGGGTCAAGCTTGACCCTGGCGGCGGCCGGGAGCCAATCTCCCGCCGCCGCACGATCCGGCGGCGTGGATTGTCGGGCCTCACCCATGCACCTCGCGCGCATCGCCACGCTGCTTGCCGGTCTCGGCCTCGCCGAGGCCGCGCAGGCTCAGCAGCCTCCGGCTCCCGGCGCGCAGGCGCCCGCCGCGCCTGCGCGGGCGCGGGCGCGCAGGCCGCTGGTGCCGGCCCAGCCGATCACGGTCTACGACGCCCGCATCGAGGCCGGCGACCTGCGCATCTCGGGCTCGGTGCGCAGGGGCGGCGCCGCCGTGGTGCTAGACGAGGACATCTCGGTGATGGCCGACGCACGCGGCCGCTTCGTCTTCCGGCTGCCCTACCGCCCGGGGACCTGCATCGCCGCCCTGAAGAGTGGCGAGGACGAGCGCGAGGCCGTGATCGCGAACTGCGCGCCGGAGGGCCAGCCCGGCGCCAGGGGCGACCCGGGCCTCAGGGGCGAGCCCGGTCCGCAGGGCTTGGCCGGACTGCCGGGTCAGGTTGGGCCTGCCGGTCCGGCGGGCGAGGCAGGTCCCAGGGGTGAGGCGGGTTCCAAGGGTGATATGGGGCCGAAGGGTGAGGCCGGTGCCAAGGGTGAGGCGGGTTCCAAGGGCGAGACAGGTGCCAAGGGCGAGGCGGGCGCCGCTGGTCCTGCGGGCCCTTCCGGCGCCACGG
>NZ_CAXTBY010000028.1:35669-38901 GCF_964242245.1 uncultured Methylobacterium sp.
GGTGCCAAGGGCGAGGCGGGCGCCGCTGGTCCTGCGGGCCCTTCCGGCGCCACGGGCGTCGCTATCCCCGCTGCCGCGCCGTTCCGGGTGCTGCGCGCCGAGGCCTGCCCGGCCTCGGGCTGCGAGATCGCCTGCGAGGCCGGCGAGGTCTTCGTCTCCGCCTACTGCCTCAAGGCCGGCGCGCCCGTGTTCTCGCAGGGCGCGGGCGGTACGGCCAACGCGGCCTGCCCGTCGGAGGCGGCCGGCATGGTCGGCTTCTGCGCTCGCATGTGAGTCCCTCGGTCGAGGCCGTCAGCCGCGGGCCGCCCGGGTCGCGAGCCAGATCACGTGGCGGGCGCCCCCGCGCGTCCCGTTGGCGCGGGTCGCGACCTCTTCCACCACGAAGCCGGCCTCGCGCAGGCGCCGGCCGAAGCCCCTGTCCGGGCTGGCCGACCACACGGCGAGGACGCCGCCCGGTCGCAGGACGGAACGGGCCGCCCCCAGGCCCGTCGCGTCGTAGAGCCGGTCGTTGGCGGCCCGCGTCAGTCCGTCCGGGCCGTTGTCGACGTCGAGCAGGATCGCGTCCCAGGCCGAGGCTCGCTCGCCGATCAGCCGGGCGACGTCCGCTGCGCGGACCGTGACGCGCGGATCGTCGAGACTGTCGCCGAACACCTCCGCCAGCGGCCCGCGGGCCCAGGCCACGACCGCCGGCACCAGTTCCGCCACGAGGATCGCCGCTTCGGCGGGCAGGGCGGCGAGCGCCGCCCGCAGGGTGAAGCCCATGCCGAGGCCGCCGATCAGCACGCACGGGGCGCGCCGCCCCGCGATCCGGGCACAGGCGAGGGTGGCCAAGGCCGCCTCCGACCCGCTCAGGCGGCTGTTCATCAGTTCGTTCTGGCCGAGCTGGATCGAGAATTCCGCGCCCCGGCGCCGCAGCCGCAACGCGCCGCCGCCGGGGATCTGCGCCGCGTCGAGGTGGACCCAGGGGATCATGCGGCTCGCGACCCGGTCTCAGCGAGCCAGGACGCGATGCCCGCGCCCGCCGCCCGCCCGCTGGCGATGGCGCCCTGAAGCAGGTAGCCGCCGGTCGGCGCCTCCCAGTCGAGCATCTCGCCGGCGACGAAGAGACCGGGACGCGCGCGCACCATGAAGCGCTCGTCCAGCCCGGAAAAGTCGACGCCGCCTGCCGTCGAGATCGCCCCGGCGATCGGCCCGACCGCGTGGAGGCGGAGCGGCGCGGCCTTGACCAGCCCGGCGAGGGTGTACGCGTCCCCCGGCAGGGCGATCCCGCCCGCCTCGCGCAGCAGCCCGATCGCCACCGGCGCCAGCGCCGCGGCCTTGCGCAGGCGGGTGGCCATCGACTGTCCCGGCCGAGGCCGGCCGAGCCGGTCGGCCAGCGCCGCCCGCGTCAGGTCGGGACGCAGGTCGAGGATCGCCTGCGCCGTGCCCGCGACCTCGATCGCCTCGCGAAGGCACCGCGACAGGGCGTAGATCACGCCGCCCTCGATGCCCGCGGCGGTGATCGTCGCCTCGCCCCGCACCCGCGTGCCGCCGACGGTCAGCGCGATGCGCTTGACCGGCTCCCCCGCGAAGCGGTCGCGGAAATGCGCCGACCACGCCACCGCGAAGCCGGCATTGGCCGGCCGCAGGGGGATGACCGCGACGCCGAGCCCCTCGACCAGCGGCACCCAGGCCCCGTCCGAACCGAGCCGCGGCCAGCTCGCCCCGCCGAGCGCCAGCAGCACCGCCCGCGGCCTCCTTCGAAGTTCCCCCTCCGGCGTCTCGAACATCAGGTCGTCTCCCAGGGCCGCGAGGCGATGCCGCGTCCGGATGCGGATGCCGGCGCCGTCGAGGCGTGCGAGCCACGCCCGCAGCAGCGGCGAGGCCTTGAACGCCCGCGGAAACACCCGCCCGCTCGATCCGACGAAGGTCGGCTCGCCCAGGCCCGCGCACCAGTTCCGCAGGGCCTGGGGCGGAAATGCCCGGATCGCCTCGGCGAGGCGCCCCTCCGGGTGGTAGCGCGCCAGGAAATCCGGCAGCGGCTCACTGTGGGTGAGGTTCAGCCCGCCGCGCCCGGCCAGCAGGAACTTGCGGCCGACCGAGGGCATGCGCTCATAGACCGCGACCGTGCGGCCGGCACCTGCCAGGACCTCGGCCGCCGCGAGTGCGGCCGGTCCGCCGCCGACGACGGCCACATCCTCTTGGATCTCCATGATAGCGGGGAAGGAGGCGGTTTGCCTCTGCTGTCAAGGCGCTGCGCTTCGCGATCGGGTGCAGCGCGGCGCTCGGATCGTCGCCGGCACGGGGACGCCGTGTCAATCCTCGGCTAACCCCGAGGAGGCGCCTTCACCCATGCGCCGAGTTCCTTGATCTGCTGGGTCTAATCGAGGATCAGAGTCTCGAGATATTCGAGCCGGATGCGATCGAGCTTGTCATGCAACGACATGATCTCGATTTCTGCCTTCAAGTTGACTTTATAATCCAGGCTGGCCGCAATCCTGTCGCGCGCCGCCTGACGATTTTGGGACATCAGGATGACCGGCGCCTGAAGTGCCGCGACCATGGACAGGATCAGATTGAGGAAAATATAGGGATAGGGATCAAAGCCGCCGGCGAAGCGCGACAGCAAGACCGTATTCAGAACGACCCAGGCGATGAGTAGGCCTGTGAACGCGATGATGAAGCCCCACGATCCGCCGAGTTGAGCGACCCGATCGGCCAATCGCTCGCCGAAACTTTGCTTCCCAGTCAGGCTATCGTCGATAGGTCGACCGACATGGATGTGCTTCGCGATATGCATGACGATGCGCCGATCGCGGTCGGTAAGACAGCCCAATCCGTGATCGAGTAGCTGTTGGGCGAGATGCGTTACCGTTTCATCCATTCCGGTCAAGCAGTCTTTGCTGAAAGCGACGCCCCTCATGTATCGGTGCCGCATCCGTCATGCCACAACGAAATTTAGATTTCGTGAGAATGAGTCGCGATCCCTTTCACAAGTATCTCGATTTTGCTCAAAGCATCACTGATACGCTTTGTCTGGGCGAGTATATTTGCAGCCTCGGCCTGAGCGCAATCGCCCGATCGCCACCAGATACCACCGTCGATGTACCTTATCAGGGCAGTGAAACGGTCGTTCTGGGCGCCCATTTCTTGAATCGCATCCCGGCAAATCACGATACTATCCTTCTGTTCAAGGCCAAGCATACCGCACCGGGCGGCGAAGCGCGAGTGAACGCCGCGGATCGCCCTCAGA
>NZ_CAXTBY010000029.1:0-37332 GCF_964242245.1 uncultured Methylobacterium sp.
TGCGGCCTCCTTCAAGATGAGCTTCTCCAGGGTCAGGTCCGAGATGGCTCGACGACACGGTCCTGCCGAAGAAGGGCACGCTCTGCGCTTCGGCACGGTGCTGGCGGATGCGGGCTATGGCGTCAGCGCCGCCTTCCGTCACGGCCTGGATGCGTGGGGCCTGCGCTGAGCCGTCGGCATCGTGAAGAACCAGAAGGTCTACGCGGCCGACGTGCAGATCATGCCGCCGACCGGTCGCGCTCGCAAGCCCGCGCCGGACCGGGAGGAAGCCCATGAAGCTGCGGGCGGTCTTTTCGTATCGGGTGGCGACGGCGCGCCATTCTTTGAGGCGTGCCCAGAGGCGCTCGACCTGGTTGCGGTTGGTCTGTGGCGAGGCGGTTGCCGAGCGTGGCGACCACGCCGTGTTCTGACGATGCTCAGATCCGAATGGCGCCAGCTGATGGAGCGACCTTCCGATTAGGGTGGCAACCGAACCCTGGCCTTTCGCCCCGAAGCGGACGTTCCGCCTCCGACCCTCCTACGACATTCGCTTAACTGCACCGTAGGATGGACGCGGTCGATCGCGTGGCAGTCCTTGTACGCGCGCGCCGCTATCGCGCGTCGGCCGCTGCGCTGGCGAAGACGTAGTAGCGACTGCTAATGATGACGGGCTGTCCTACTGGTAGCAGTCAGGCGAGGGTTTAGCGCGGGTGGACGTGGCTAGCGAGAGCGCATCGAATTTCAGGAACGAAGCCCATGCCAACGCCGCGGCGTTGTTTGCCGGCCTCGGCGAGGTACGTTCGCTTGCGCGAGATTTTGATTGGACGACTACCCCCCTTGGGCCGACCACTGGTTGGTCACCGGCGCTTCGGACCTTAGCGCGGTCGATTTTCGACTCACCCTTCCCGATCTGCCTTTGGTCGGGTCCACGTTACGCCCTCATCTATAATGATCCTTACCGTAGGATTCTGGCCGCCAAACACCCTGCGGCCCTCGGGCAACCCGGCTCTAGCGTCTGGGCCGAAATCTGGGGAGAGCTTCAACCCCAGTTCGACAGCATTCGGGCAGGGGGCGAACCGCTCTACTTCGAGGATGCTCCATTCATCATGGCGCGGCTCGAAGGCGGTGGCACGGAGACCGCATGGTTCAACTACTCGCTTTCCGCTTTGCGCGACGAAGATGGAAGTGTTGCCGCGGTTCTCAATATCACGCCCGAAACGACTGCCCGCGTCGTTCTCGAACGTCGTCTGACCGAGGAACAAACGGCGCTCGCGATGAGCGAGGCGCAGTTGCGCGAACTGAACGAAACCCTAGAGGCTCAAGTCGAGGCGCGCTCAGCGGAACGCGATCGACTGTGGAACCTCTCCCAGGACATGCTGGCGCGGGCGGACTATACCGGCATGATGTCGGCGGTCAGTCCCGCCTGGACGCGGGTGCTCGGCTGGACCGAGCGCGATTTGCTCACGCGGGGCTACGGGACCTTCATGCATCCCGACGATGAGCCTCCTACGCTCGAGGCGATCGGGCGCATGGCGGAAACGGGCCAGCCCGCCCGCTTCGAGAACCGCATCAGCACCAGCGATGGCGACTGGAAGTCCATCGAGTGGACTGTCGCTCCGGAGCGGGATGGCGTGAACTTCATCGCCGTCGGACGTGACCTGAGCGTCGCCAAGGCGCGCGAGGCGGAACTCGCGACGGCGCAGGAGGCGTTGCGGCAATCGCAGAAGATGGAGGCTGTGGGTCAGTTGACCGGCGGCTTGGCGCACGACTTCAACAACCTGCTCGCGGGCATCTCCGGGTCCCTGGAGTTGATGCAGACCCGGATGGGCCAAGGCCGCTTCAACGACGTCGAGCGCTACATGGCCGCCGCGCAGGGTGCCGCGAAGCGGGCCGCGGCCCTGACCCATCGCCTGCTGGCCTTCTCGCGGCGCCAGACCCTCGACCCCAGACCCACCGACGCGAACCGGCTGGTCTCTAGCATGCAAGAGCTGGTGCAGCGCACGGTTGGCCCGCAAATCACCATCGAAGTCGTCGGGGCGTCGGGTGCTTGGCCGGCCCTGGTCGATCCGTCCCAGCTTGAGAACGCCCTGCTCAACCTGTGCATCAACGCCCGCGATGCGATGCCGGACGGTGGCCGGATCACCATCGAGACTGCCAACAGGTGGCTCGACGAACGGGTGGCCCGTCAGCAGGACATGCCGGAAGGGCAGTACCTGACCCTCAGCGTCACCGACACCGGTACGGGCATGCCGCCGGAGGTGATCGAGCGGGTGTTCGAACCGTTCTTCACCACCAAGCCGCTCGGCGAAGGCACGGGCCTCGGCCTATCCATGATCTACGGGTTCGCCCAGCAGTCCGGCGGACAGGTGCGGATCTACTCGGAGGTCGACAAGGGCACGACGGTCTCGATCTACCTGCCGCGCCATTACGGCGAGCTTGATGCGGAGGAATCCCCCGCTCCACCCTCGTCGCTTCCCCGCTCCGAGCAGGGCGAGACCGTTCTGGTCGTGGACGACGAGCCGACTGTGCGCATGCTGGTCACCGACATCCTTGAGGATCTCGGCTACACCGCCATCGAAGCGGGCGATAGCGTCGCGGGCCTCAAAGTCCTTCAGTCCGACGTGCGCATTGACCTTCTCGTGACCGATGTCGGGCTGCCCGGCGGTATGAATGGCCGTCAGATGGCCGATGCCGCGCGCACATCTCGGCCGTCCCTCCAGGTGCTGTTCATTACGGGCTACGCCGAGAACGCCGTGTTCGGGAATGGGCATCTCGCACCCGGTATGGCGGTCATGACCAAGCCCTTCGCCGTCGAAACGATGGCTGCCCGTATCCGCTCGATGATCGAGGCATCGCGTGTCGACGCGCTCAGGCGGCGGAGAGTTTAGCAGCTTCGAATATGCGCAGCACTGACCCGTTGCAGAAGGTCGGAAGGTCCGCTTCCCGGCAGTTGATGAAACAGAGTCGTTCGACCGGGCCGGGTGGGAAACGGTCTGGCTGCTTTCAGTCGCGTCCGTTCCTTAAGCAGCCATCGATCCTGCGGTTGAAGCCTGACGGCTGCTTCAGGCCGCCTTCCGAGGGGTTTGCTCCCTCATGAATGCCAGGGCCTCCTCCGGCGTCATCGGCTTACCGAACAGGAAGCCCTGGACTTCGGTGCAGCCCGTCTGGGTTACGAGGGCGAGCTGATCCTCCGTCTCGACCCCCTCGGCGGTGATGGCGGTCCCAAGACGCTCGCCGATGCTGACCACGGCGCGGACGATGGCCTGCGCGTCGGGGTCGTCGATCTCGCGTACGAACGACCGGTCGATCTTGATCTTGTCGAACGGGAAGCGCCGAAGGTAACTCAGGCTGGAGTACCCCGTCCCGAAATCGTCCAGCGCGATGCGTACGCCGATGGACCGTAGCCTGTGCAGGCAGGCGATGACCGCATCGCTATCCTGGATCATCAGGCTCTCGGTGATCTCTAGTTCAAGCCTGTCGGCCGCGAGACCGGAGACCGCAAGGGCATTTGCGACGGCCGCTTCGAGGCCGGGCTGTTGGAACTGAATCGCCGAGACGTTGACGGCGATGCGAGCCTCGCTCGGCCATGACGCAGCGAAGCGACAGGCCTCCTCCAGGGCCCAGGCCCCAAGGGGGACCACCAAGCCGGTCTCCTCGGCAATCGGGATGAACTCGGCCGGCGATACCATCCCGTGGGTCGGATGCGGCCAACGCATCAAAGCCTCGAAGCCACGGACCTGCCCATTTGCCAGTGCGACGACGGGTTGATAATGCAGCCGGAAGTCCCCCTTGCGATGAGCCAGATGCATATCGAACTCAAGCTTGTTCCGCTTCTCCAGGGCTTCGTCCATTCCCTTGGTATAGACCTGGAAGCTGTTCCGCCCGGCTGCCTTGGCCCGGTACAGGGCGAGGTCGGCGTGGCGATGCAGGAGGTCCACCTCTAGGCCATGCTCCGGTGCGACCGCGACCCCGACGCTCGCGCCGACGGTCACCACCTGGCTGCCGAGATGGATGGGTTGGCCAAGGGCGTCGATGACCGCCTGCGCTAGGGTCCGAGCACACCCAAGCCCGGTGGGCTCCCGCAGAATGATCGCGAACTCGTCCCCGCCCAGGCGGGCAATGACGTCGTCATTTCCCACCGTCGCCCTCAATCGGTCGGCGACGACCCGCAGAAGCCCGTCACCGGCATGGTGTCCGAGGGTGTCGTTGACGGTCTTGAAGCGGTCGAGATCCAGGCATAGCAGCGCGGTTTGGCCGTTTCCGTTCCCGAGACTGGCGAGCAGACGTTCGAGGGTGGTGTGGAAGACCACGCGATTGGGCAGGCCGGTGAGATCGTCGTGGCTCGCAACGTAGGCGATGCGGGCCTCGGAGGCCTTGCGATCCGTGATGTCGATCTGGAGCCCAACGCAGCGGGCGGGCTCGCCGCCCTCGTCCCCGAGCATCCGTCCGAAGGACTGCATCCATCGCGGTTCGGCCGGGACCGCCGGGTTGGCGATGCGGAACTCGCAACTGTAGGTCGAGCGGTCCGTGATGGCACGCTTCACCTCGGTCCAGACCCCGGCTAGGTCGTCGGGATGGACCTGGGCCTTCCAATCGGCCAGCGGGATCTCCATCGCGTTCTGTCCGTCCGGTACCGGAAGGTTGTGCATGCGGGCGCTCATCGGGGAGAGCCGGACGACGTCGTTGCGCATGTCCCACTCCCAGATGCCCGCCTCGGCCGCCTCCTGGGCCAGTCGCAACAGGTCGCCGGTCTCCTTCAATTCGTTCTGCGCCGCGATGATGTGGTCGATGTCGAGGGCCGTACCAAGCCATTCGATCACCTCTCCGCCGCGCTGAAGCGGGATCATGACGATCCTGTGCCAGCGGTAGTTCCCGTCATGCCGCCTGAGGCGACCTTCGAGCTCGAAAGCCTGCTTCCGTGTTACGGCGGCCTCCCAGGCGCACGACATGCGGTCGACATCGCCTGGATGGTTGCGGCTATGGAGCCGTCCGATGAATTCGTCGGTCTCGCCATAGTAGGCGCGGAAGCTTGCGTTCCTGTAGGCGGTGACACGGTCCTCGGGCGAGACGGTCCAGACCATCTGCGGTAGTGCATCGGCGAGCGAGGCGTAGCGGGTTTGGGCGTCGCGCAAGGCACCATCGGTGTCCGCCAGCGTCGCCGCCACGCGGTGATGCTCGGTCCGATCCTGGTAGACGCGTAGGTTTGCGGTCACGACCTCGGCCAAGTCTCGAAGTTGGTCGGCCTGCTCGGTCGTGAAGCGCCGCGGCTTGATGTCGATGATGCAGAGCGATCCGACCCGAATGCCGGACCTCAGGATCAGCGGTGCGCCGGCATAGAAGCGGATGCCCGGTCCCCCCGTGACCAGGGGGTTTGTTTTGAACCGGGCATCGTCCCGAGCATCCTCGACGACAAGGACCTCATCGGCCTGGATGGTATGGTTGCAGAACGCTACGTCCCGGGACGTCCCATCGTCGCTCATCCCGCAGCGTGCCTTGAACCACTGCCGATCCTCGTCGAGAAGCGAGATGAGGGTGATCGGCGTTCCGAACAAGACCTGAGCCGTTCGGCATATCGCGTCGAACTGGGTCTCCGGTGCGGTATCGAGGATGTTCAGGTCACGCAGGGCGGCAAGGCGCTCGGCCTCATTGGCAAGTCGCAACAAGGCGATGTTCCTCGGCGTGAAATCCAGGATCGGGCGATCCACTATCTTCGGAACGAACTTAAACGTGAGGTCTCGCTTACGGCGAGTTAATCAATCCTCAATACAGCCTGGATCGCTGCCGAAATCTTACGGTGAGAACAGGCCTATCCCCGAGCAGCCCTTTTAAGCTCGGCGTCGCGAACGGGAGATGACGTCGACGTCCTACCACTTCACGCTCAGGGGCAGCCGCGGCGTCATCGTCGTTCGAACAGGGCGTCGTTTCGATTGCGCCAGGCGTTGTCGGAGAGCCACTTGTAATCCTGATCTGGCATGAGAGGGATGCTCCTGAGCTCGGAGTCTGGAAGGGGGAGGAAGAAGCTATCCCGCTCCTGCGACACCTTGAGGGAACGGATCGGTACGACGATGCTGTCCTTGCCGGGGGTGAAGAAGCCACCCGACGCGACGATGGCGTAGTCCCGGCGGTCCTTGCTCCCGAAGATGACGTTCCTCACCTCGCCGACGATCCTGTCGTCGGAGCTGCGAACTTCCGCACCGACGATCTGGTCCGCCCTCAATCCAAGCACGAGATCATCGACACTCACGAGCGGCATGGCGCCCTTCTGGTCGCGCCGGCCTTCCGTCGCTCCGCGCCGAACCTTCGGGTCCCGCGCCGCCATCTGTTCCTCAGCCGCATCCTCATCGTTGTCGCCCAGGCTGGTCATGGCAGGTCCTGCAATCAGTTCGCGGATGTTGGCCATCAGACGCTCGCAGTCCGCATGGCGTCCATAGGACCACAGGGTGAACGCCGCATCCCGTAGGCTCCGGAGATCCCTCACGGTCTGGCGATTGGCAGGCCCGTGAAGGTCAGGCCTTTGAAGGATGGCCTCCTCAAGCTTGGCATCCGCAATCTGACATTCGGCAAGGGCGGCGGCGCCCCCGAGAGTGCTGAGAAGGGCGACGGCGAGAATGAATCTAAGCGCGTCCATTAAGGGCCTTGGCTGCAATCGGCGAACAGTCAAAAGTAATTTATAGACTGTTTTGACACTATATAATCTAAATTATGATATCAGGACCACCCTTGAAGCGGAGCCCTGGCTTCGACCGTTGAAACATACTGCCTGCCAGGAATTACCTCTTTATCCTCGCGGTCGCCGGTGAGCCTTTTTGCTCGTTGCTCTCCGACGTGATGATAGAGGGAGCCCTGTCGTCCATTCGCTGAGTGCGACTGCGCCAAGCTCTCGACGGATACACGTTTTCCGCTGATGGGATCTAATATCATCACAATACACCTCGCCACCGAAAATCGAGCAGAGCTCTACTACGCTCAAGGTTAAGAGCTCACTGCGGCATATGTTCCGAATTTATTTCTAAAACACGTTTTTTTATTTCAAAAAGGGAGGTTCATTGGCCCAAAACCGGAGATCGGATATTGTTTTTCCCTTCTTAAAGGGCATCTGATATGGATCGCTGGCCAATAATTTTGGGCGTCGGCGCCTGAGAGTTCGATGTGCTCCCGCCTGGTCCACTCGGGGAGCGACAGGGCGCGCAGTACCTTCGACATACGCGACGAGCGCGTCTCCATCACCCAGGGTTTGGTCGAGTGCCTCGGACCCTCCGCAGTCCGTGGCGATATCCGACGCGCCGCCATGCTAATCTTCGGGAACTTGCCCATCGCAGAGACCGTGTTTCAACTCGCCATCGTCGTGCGGGATGCCTCCGGCGTCTGCGTGCTGACGGCGGAGGTATTTTCCTTCCCCGCTGAGACGCCCAAGCTCGCGAGAGAGACGACTGGGGCCTGGTTGCCCCTCGGTCCAGGTCCGTTGGTACGCAAGATCCTGGATAAACCTCCCCTTCTTGCGTCGACAGGAGCACCGACTTGAGGGGTCCCGAGGGCTCAGACCCGTCACTCCATAGCCGGAACGCCGCGCTCGAAGCGGAAATCGCGCGCCTGAGGCGGGCCCTCGACGAAGCGGGTCTCGGCCTCGGCATGATGGGCGGTCCGGCGACGCTGGTCGAGCGGCTCTTCGACGGTTTTCTCGACGGCGGCCCAACCCGGATCGCACCGGCTAACGACCGTGGCGCACCGCCCGAACCGGCGCGTAATCCCTTCGCCGGGACCGCCGCCGAGGCCCGCCGCAGCGCTGAGCGCGCACAGGAGGACACCGCCAGAGACGACTGGTGGGACGAGCGTCGGGCCAGGGCCCGGGACTGAGGAGGGATCCGCGCCGATGGGCACGCCCGGATCCCGCCGAGTAGGCCGACAGTCCGCGCAGCCGTGCCTGGGCCACCCCTCACCACAGCCTTTGCACGAAGCCCTGTCTTGAACACCGTGGCGGTTTTCCCAGCCTGGACGTCACGCACGAACCGCTGAACATCGGCTGGCGTCAGATCCTTGACTTTGCGATTACCCAGCAGAGGCTTGATGTGCCGCCTGATCCGGCCGCGATCGACATACAGCGTCGACAGCTTCTTGGCTCGCCCGCGCTTGCCCATGATCAGGCCCTTGTCGGCGGCAGCGAGATAGGCGTCGCACAACTCGGTCACCGTCATCGCGGAGCGGTTGATTGCCTTCTCTTCCGCCGGGTCCTCACCCTTCGCCACGCGTCCCAGCAACACCTTGGCGGCCTTGCGCGCATCCTCTGCCGTGACGGCACCGTGCAAGCCGATCGTGACCCTGCGTGTTCGACCGGCGTGCCGGTACTTCATCGAGGCGGTCCCTGACTGCCTCCACACCGGGCTCACCGATCAAGGGCATGCCGTTCACGTCACGTCGAAGGGATCGCTTACGACAGCCAGCCCATCTTCGATCGGGTCTGTGACAAGCACGGCATCGACCACCGTTTGACCAAGGTGAGCCATCCCTGGACCAACGGCCAGGTCGAGCGGATGGACCGCACCCTCAAGGATGCGACGGTCATTCGAGGGCTCTCAAACGTCGCAACCTCAGTTTCCTCAGAACGGATCGGATGGACAACCTATCGAAAGCTCGCAGCTAGCCCTCCCGCGCGCTGAGCCGCACGCGCTCCTCCGCCGCGCGGATCGCTTCGGGTGTGCCGACGTGGAGCCACTGGCCGTCGAGGCGCAGGCCCGAGAGGCGGCCAGCCTCGATGGCGCGGTCGAACAGCAGGTTGAGGGAGAAGGCGCCGTCCGGCGTGTCGGCGAACAGGCCGGGCTTCAGGATCGCCACGCCCGCGTAGATGAACGGGGCGACACGGCGCTCGCCGCGCCGCGCGAGGCGGCCGTCGGCGTCCATGACGAAGTCGCCCGCGCCCTCGTAGCCGAGGCTCGTCGTGGTGGGGGCCACGAGGAGCAGGATGTCCATAATGGTCCCGTCCCAGGCCGCGACCAAGCGGGCGAGGTTCGGAGCCGGGCCCTCCAGCCAGAACGAATCCGCGTTGAACACGAGGAAGGGCGTATCGCCGAGAAGCGCCAGCGCCCGCTTCACGCCGCCGCCGGTCTCCAGGAGCGCCGCACGCTCGTCCGAGACCAGGATGCGCGGCGCGCCCCCGCGCTTGGCGAGGTGGGCCTCGATGAGGTCGGGCAGGTAGTGGACGTTGACCACCGCGGTCTCGATGCCGCCCTCGGTCGCCCGGTCGAGGGCGTGATCGAGGAGCGCCTTGCCGGCGACCTCGACCAGGGGTTTGGGCACCGTCGCGGTGACGGGCCGCATGCGCTTGCCGAGCCCTGCCGCGAGGACGAAGGCGCGGGTGATGGCGGGCGGTGCCTCGGGGATCGGTGTCTCAGCGGTGTCGCTCATGCGCGGAGCTCGGACGGGGCCAGCAGGCCCGGCAGGTGCGCCTCGTGCCAGGCGCGCAAGGGGGCGAGCGCCGGGTGGGCGAGGTTTCGCGCGAGGTAGCCCTCGATCCGCGGCAGGTGGGCGAGGTAGCCGGGCTTGCCGTCGCGGCGGTCCAGCCGGGCGAAGATGCCCAGGATCTTCGTGGCGCGCTGGGCGGCGAGGAGCGCGTAGGCGGTGGCGAAGGCGCCGACGTCGAAGGCCGGGTCACGGGCGCGGCGCTCGCGGGCGTAGAGGCCGAGCAGGCGCAGCTCGAACTCGGCGTCGGCGTCGACGCGGGCGTCCTGGAGCAGCGAGGCGACGTCGTAGGCCGGGTGGCCGAGGACCGCGTCCTGGAAGTCGATCAGGCCGACGCGCTCCAGCCCGTCGCGCTCGGGCAGCCAGATCAGGTTGGGCGAGTGGTAGTCGCGCAAGGTCCAGGTCGGTCGGGCGGGGACGGCCCCCGTCAGCGCCTCGGCCCAGAGGGCGCCGAATTCGGCCCGCGCCTCGGGCGACAGCGTCACGCTGCGGATCGCCGGGGCGTACCACTCGGGCAGAAGCTCGGTCTCGAACAGCAGCGCCTCGACATCGTAGGCCGGGAGCACGTGGTCGATGCCCTCGGCCACCGGCAGGATGCCCGGCAGCTCGGTGGCGTGGAGCCGGGCGAGCAGCCGCGTTGCCTCGCTGTAGCGCTCCGGCCGCGGTCCGCTCGCGTCCACCACGGGCTCGGTGCCGAGGTCTTCGAGGATCAAGAGCCCCGCGTCGAGGTCCTCGCCGTAGATGCGCGGCGCCGAGAAGCCGAGCGCCCGCAGGGCCCGGTCGACGGCGACGAAGGCGTGGACGCTCTCGGCGAGCTTGACGATGGCGCTGTAGGGCTTGCCGTCGCGCACCGGCGGCCCGTCGGCGCGCGGCGGCGAGACCATCAGCACGGCGCGCGCGCCGTCCGGCTTCGTCAGGCGCTCGTAGGCGCGCGACGAGGCGTCGCCCTGCATCAGCACGCGCTCCGCCGCGTCCCAGCCGCTGCGGGCCAGAAGCGCACGGACCGCGCGGGCCCGGTCGAGGCGCGCGCGCATGCCCGCGGTGCCCGTCAGCCGCGCGAACCGCGAGCCCTCGCCGAACTCGGGCCGGAGCGAAAGCTCGACGGACAGGGTCGGCCCGTCGCGGGGCGGCAGGCGCTCGGGCCACTCGACCAGGGTGATCGCGCCCTCCGTCATCTCCTCGAAGCCGAGCTCGACCAGCTCGTCGGGTCCGCGCAGGCGATAGAGGTCGGCGTGGATGATCGGGCCGCTGCGGCCGTCGTAGGGCTGGATCAGGGTGAAGGTCGGGCTCGGAACCTCCAGGTCCGGGTCGCCCGACAGCTCGCGGATCAGCGCCCGCGCGAGGGTAGTCTTGCCGCCGCCCAAGCCCCCGGAGAGGGCCACGAGATCGCTCGGCATCAGGAACTCGGAGAGGAAGATGCCGAGATCCTCCGTCGCGCCCTCCTCGGGCAGGACGATCTCCCAGGCCGGCGGAGCCGGCTCGGTGACCTGTGCGACCGGCGGAGCCGGCTCGGTGGCGTGCTCGGCCGGCGGAGCCGGCTCGACGGGCGAGGCCGGCGGGGCATCCTGCGGCTGGAGATCCGGATCGTCCGCGCCCAAAACTGAAAACCCCCGAAGGCCCGGCATGCCCGCCGCCCCCGTCGACGGGCGGGGACGCGGGCTTTGCCGTCGAAGGATCGTTAGCGCAAGATCGCCCGGACCGGGAGGGCGATCACCGCTCCGGGAAGCTGATCGTGGCGACCGCCCGCTTGGTGCGGTCCTCCGGCCACGGTGCCGCCGCCTGCGGCGCACGGCCGTCGTAGACCATGGTGCCCTGGCCCTTGCGCATCGTCACGGTGCCGCGGCGCGTCTTGAGGGTGACGATGCCGTCGAGGACGAGGACGCCGTAGCCGCCGTCGATGTGGCCGCCCCACACGGTGGTGCCGCGCACGCCGAGCGTGCCGACCGCGGTCCGGATCGCGACGTTGCCGCCGGTCGGGCCCTCGATCTTGCCGCCGACGAACAGGAAGGCGCCGCGCACGACGTTGAGCCCGAGCTTCCCCCCGGGCTGGCCGGGGCGGTAGACGAAGGCGTCGATGGTGATCTTGCCTTGCTCGCCCATCGTCACCTTGGTGCCGTCGGCGAGCTCCGCTTCCAACCGCGAGGCCTCGCCCGTGCGGATCATGTCGCTGAAGAAGACCGGGCCCGTGGGCGCCATGTCGCGCGGCGCGCCCTCGACGACGGCGACCGCTTGGCGCTCGACCTTGTCGACCCGGCCGACCTGGGCCGGCGTCGCTGCGGCGGGGAGAACCGCCACGAGGCTGAGGGCTGCGGTAAGGAGGGTGGGGCGCATCATGTCGGCAGTGTCCTTGCGGGGCTTCCAGGGACGGGCGAGGGCGGGAAAGAGAATCAGGCTGCCGCGACCCGCCGCGCAGCGCGCCCGGCGGCGTTCCAGCCCTTGATCAGGGTGATCGTGTCGGAGAGCGGCACCGGACGACCGTAGAAGTAGCCCTGCCCGAAGGCGCAGCCCATCTCGGAGAGCGCCTCGGCCTCGGCGGCCTCCTCGATGCCCTCGGCGACCACCGGGATGCCGATCTCGTCGGCGAGCCTCAGGATCGTCTTGATGATCTGGCGGTTGCACGGATCGGTCAGCATCGCCCGCACGAAGGCCCGGTCGACCTTCAGCGTGGTGATCGGCAGGGTGCTGAGGTAGCTCAGGGACGAGTATCCGGTCCCGAAATCGTCGATGGCGATGCCCATGCCGGCCTGCCGGCACAGGGTGAGCGCGTCCGAGGCGCCGACCGGGTCGCGCATCAGCGTGCTCTCGGTGATCTCGAGCTTGAGGGTCTCCGGGGCGATGCCGGTGGTCCGCAGCATCTCGCCGATCATCTCGGGGAAGGACGCGCGGGCGAGGTCGTGGCCGGTGATGTTCACGGACAGGAACAGCGGGCCGTCGGCGGCGGCCGGGTTGTGCAGGGCGGCCAGCATGATCTCCGGCATGATCCGGCCGATCTCGGAGACGACCCAGGTGGTGATCTCGACGATCAGCCCGCTCGCCTCCGCGACGGGGATGAACTCCATCGGCGGCACGAGGCCGCGTTCGGGGTGACGCCAGCGGATCAGGGCCTCGAAGCCGGCAAGCAGCTCCGATCCGAGCCGCACGATCGGCTGGAGGAACAGCTCGAACTCCCCGCGGTCGAGGGCCCGGCGCAGCGCCCGCTCCAGGACCACGGTGGCGATGGTCGCGTCGAAGTCGGCCCTGGCCGTGTCCGACAGATCGATGGTGGCGGGCGCGATCTCCGCGATGGGGCCCTGCACCCTCAGGAGAGCTATGGTCTCGCGGTAGCGAGCCATCACCACGCCGAGGCAGAGGCGCAGGATCGGATCGGTCTGCGACAGGCGGTGCTTGATCTGGTCCTCGGACACGGGGACGAGAACGCACTCCTCGATCGCCCGGGCCGAGGCCGAGCGCGGATCGGAATCGAGGATCGCCATCTCGCCGAAGATCTCACCGGCGCCGCGCACGGCGATCAGCACCTCGGCGCCCTCGCGGCGCAGGTAGATCGCGATCCGCCCCGTGACGATGAGGTAGGCGAAGGCACCCGGCTCGCCCTCCTCGAAGAGCACGGTGCCGGCCGGGAGCGTGATGTGGGCGTAGGGGTCGTGCATGGCCTCGTCCGCACCGCGACCGCCGCACGGGCGATCGCGGCAACCATGCGCCCCGCACGTTAAGCGATTCGGAATCGCAATCACTTGGTTTTGAGAAAACTGCGCGCCCTTCATCAAATGCTTGGCGAACGGTGGGAGAATACAACCTCGACCGCAATACAACCTGTAGATGTTGCCATGAATACCTCCGTGCAACGGCTCCTGCGACGTGCGACCCCCGCGCTGCTCGGCATCGGCGTCGTCGCGGGTCTGCTGGCGGCCCGGATCGCCCTGCCGGACCCGTTCGAGCGGGTGCGGCTGGCGGTGTTCGACACCGCCCAGCGCGCGGCGCCGCGGCTCCGGGTCGAGGCGGATTCGCCCGTCCGGATCATCGACATCGACGATGCGTCGCTCGCCCGCCTCGGGCAATGGCCCTGGCCGCGCTCGCTCTTGGCCGGGCTGGTCGGCACGCTGCAGGACATGGGCGCCGCGTCGATCGCCCTCGACATGGTCTTCTCGGAGCCCGACCGGACTTCGCCCGCGCGCCTCGCGCAGGAATGGCAGGCGGCGCACGGCTGGCGCCTGGACGCCGACGGGGCGCCCCTGCCCGACCACGACCGGATGCTCGCCGAAACGATCGGCCGCGGGCGCGTCGTGCTCGGCTACGGCCTCGTCGGCCGCGAGAACGGCGCCCGCCCGGTGGCGGGGCCGAGCTTCGCCCTGATCGGCCCGGACCCGCGCGCGACCGTCCCGGCGTTTGCCGGCGCGGTGCCGAACCTCGCGATCCTGGATGCCGCGGGCGCCGGCCACGGCAGCTTCGCGATCGCCGCCGGGCGCGACGAGATCGTGCGCCGGCTCCCGCTGATCAGCGCCCGCGGGACCGCTCTCGTGCCCGCACTGTCCGTCGAGGCGCTGCGGGTCGCGCAGGGGGAGGACACCCTCAAGGTGCGCGCGGAGACGACTGAGGACGGCGCGGTCACCGGGTACCTGCTGCGGATCGGAACCCTCGACGTGCCGCTGGACCGGGAGGGCGCCTACTGGCTGCACCACGCCGGCACGCTCGCCGCGGAGGCGATCCCGGCTTGGCGCCTGCTCGATCCCCGGGCGGCGGCCGACCTCAGGGACAGGATCGCCGGCCGGATCGTTCTCGTCGGCACGAGTGCGACGGGGCTGTCGGACCTGCGCCCGACGCCGCTCAACGCGTTCGAGCCGGGCGTCGCGATCCACGCGGAGGCGATCGAGCAGATGGTGTCGGGCCTCCACCCGACACGGCCCGCCTGGGCGATCGGCGCCGAGGGCGCAGCGGCGGCAGCGCTCGCCCTGCTGATCGCCGGCCTCGCGGCGTTTACCGGGCTCAAGCAGGCCGGCGCGGCGGCGCTGGCCCTGCCGGCGGCGGTGCTCGCGGCGGCGTGGCTCGCCTTCACCCGCGGCCACCTGCTGCTCGACCCGAGCCTTCCGGTGATGGCGATGGCGGCGAGCTTCGGCGCCACCAGCCTGACGCGCCACCTGCTGGTCGAGCGCGACGCCTCGCGCCTCAAGACGGCGTTCACGCACTACCTCTCGCCGGACCTCGTCCAGGCGCTGGCCCGCGACCCCGACCGGTTGAAGCTCGGCGGCGAGACCCGGCCGATGACCTTCCTGTTCACCGACCTCGAAGGCTTCACCGCGATGACCGAGTCGCGCGGCGCGGAGGCGCTGGTCAGCCTGCTCAACGCCTACCTCGACGGCCTGTGCGGCGTCGCGATGGCGCACGGCGGCACCGTCGACAAGATCGTCGGCGACGCGGTGCACGTGATGTTCAACGCGCCGCTCGACCAGCCGGACCACGCCGCCCGCGCCGTCGCCTGCGCGCTCGCCATCGACGCCTTCGCGGTGGCCTTCGCCGCCGGGCAGCGGGCGCAAGGAGTGCCGTTCGGCGCGACCCGGATCGGCGTCAACACCGGGCCGGCGGTGGTCGGCAACTTCGGCGGCACGCGCCGGTTCGACTACACGGCGCACGGCGACGCCATCAACACCGCCGCGCGCCTGGAGGCGGCCAACAAGGCCCTCGGCACCCGGATCTGCGTGGCGGGGACCACGGTGGCGGCCTGCCCCGGCCTCGCCTTCCGCCCGATCGGCTCGCTGACCTTGCGCGGCAAGACCCACGCGGTCCCGGTCTTCGACCCGCTGCCGGCGGCGCAGGCCGGGGACGCGTTCAACCGGGATTACCTCGCCGCCTTCGCCCGCCTCGACGCGGACGGCGACGGCGCCGCGATCGAGACCCTCCACGAAGCGCGCCCGGACGATCCCGTCGTGGCGCTGCACGCCCGTCGCCTGCGGGCGGGCGAACGCTCGACGCGGATCGCGGCGTGATCGAGGGCTCGGTCGGGGCGCATCGCGCGCGCGGCGGACAACCGACGCTTTCTACCCGCGCGATCATCCAAGGTGAGCAGGAAGAGGACGCAGAGAGCGGAACGCTCGCGTGCGTTGTCCCAAGCTTCAAATTAGGGTGCTCCCACTCCGGCTAAGAAAATGCGCGCATGGGCCTGCTCCTCATCCTCGCCATCGGCCTCGTGGCGGGCGTCGTCAGCGGCGTCATCGGTACCGGCTCCTCGATCATGCTGGTGCCCGTGCTCGCCTACGTCTACGGACCCAAGGAAGCCGTTCCGATCATGGCGGTCGCCGCCGTCATGGCGAATGTCTCCCGTATCCTGGCATGGTGGCGGGAGGTCGATGGGCGGGCCGTCGCCGCCTACGCCGTGAGCGGCGTTCCCGCGGCGGCGCTGGGGGCCCGCACGATGCTCGTCCTGCCGCCCCGCGCCGTCGATCTGGCGATCGGCGCGTTTCTTCTCGCGATGATCCCCGCGCGCCGCTGGTTGGCCGCCAACCTCATCGCGTTGCGCCTATCCCACCTCGCGATCGCCGGAGCGGCGATCGGCTTCCTGACCGGCATCGTCGCCTCGACGGGGCCGGCGTCCGTTCCCGTCTTCATCGGGTATGGCTTGGCCAAGGGCGCGTTCATCGGCACGGAAGCCGCCGCGTCCCTCGCGATCTACGCGACCAAGACCCTGACATTCCAGGGTTCGGGGGCGCTGCCGGCCGATGACCTCCTCAAGGGACTCTGCGTCGGCGCGTCGTTGATGGTCGGCGCGTTCGCGGCCAAGCCGTTCGTGCTGCGCCTCGCCCCGGAGACGTTTCGGCACATCATGGACGCGTTGCTGCTGGCATCGGGCACGAGTCTCCTGTGGGGTGCCGCCGGTTAGCCTGCGCTGCCGGCGATGGTCCGCATCGGATGAGAACAGGGCATCCCGCAAGCTGTGTCCAGTCCGCAAGCTCATGCCCGAAACCGCCACACATGGCTCCGCTTGATCTCCGCATCCTCCAGCGCCCGCGTCACCGGCACGGCGTAGCTGGCGATCCGCTCCAGGCGGTCGCGCGGCAGGTAGGCGCGGCCCGGATCGCCGAGCAGCACCGTCGTGCCGGCGGCATGCAGGCGACCGAGCCAGCCGCTCACGGCGCCGGCGAGGTCGCGCTCGTAGAAGATGTCGGCGGCGAGCACGACGTCGGCCTCCGGCACCGTGTCGATCAGGTCCGCGCGGGTCGCGGCGATCCGGTCGGCGACGCCGTTGGCGGCGGCGTTGAGCGGGATCGCGGCGGCGGCGAAGGGGTCGAGGTCGCTCGCCGTGACCGAGGCCGCGCCGGACTTTGCTGCCGCGATTCCCACGAGGCCGGAGCCGGAGGCGAAGTCGAGCACGTGTCGGCCGGCGACGATCCCGGGATGGTCGAGGAGGTAGCGGGCGAGCGCCTGCCCCCCGGCCCAGGCGAAGGCCCAGAACGGCGGCGGCAGGCCGATCTTCGACAGTTCGTCCTCGGTCTTCTGCCACAGGGCCGTGGCCTCGTCGGCGACGTGCAGCACGATCTCCGGCGCGTGCGGCACCGGACGCAGGCGGGTGTTTTCGCGGACGAAGCGCGCCGCGTCGTCCGCGATCATGGCCCGAGCAGCGCGCGGTAGATCCCGCAGACGGCTTGCGCGACCGCGGCCTCCGAGAACCCGCCCTCGACGATCCGCCGCCGGGCCGCGGCACCGAGCCTTGCTGCGAGGCCGGGATCGGCGGCGAGCCGCACCAGCGCGGCGGCGAGCGCCGGGGCGTCGTCGGGGGGCACGACGAGGCCCTCGACGCCGTCGCGCACCAGCGTCCGGCACCCCGGCACGTCGGTGGTGAGCAGCGCCCGGCCGCAGGCGGCGGCCTCCAGCAGGGTCCGCGGCAACCCTTCCCCGCCGCGCGAGGGCAGGCAGCCGACGTGGGCAGCGGCGAACGCCGCCGCCGCGTCCCGGGTCGGGCCGTGCCACGCGACGCCGTCGCGGGACCATTCGCGCAGAGTCGCCTCGGGGATCGCCCGGCGGTTCGAGGGGTCCGGCGCGCCGTGCAGCGCGAGTTCGACGCAGGCCCCTCGGCCGCGCGCGAGCCGCACCGCCTCCACCGCCACGTCGATGCCCTTCGACCACAGCATCCGCGAGACGATGGCCACCCGCAGCGGCGGCGCGTCCGGCATCGGCCGCGGGGCGAAGACCTCCGGATCGACGCCGGCCCCGCCGACGATGGTCACGGCGGTGTCGGCCGGGTCGAGGCCGAGGGCGCCCGCATCGTCCGGATTCTCGAACAGGAAGCGGGTGCGCCGCGACGACAGCGGGCCGCGGATGAGCTGACGCAAACCCGCCCGCGCGAGGCGGCCGGCCGTGTCGGTCCGCGCGCCCACCAGCCCGAGCCCGGTCAGCGCGTAGACCCGGGTGGGGATGCCCGCCATCGCGGCCGCCGTCCCGCCGACGAGGATGCCGCGGAGCGCGATGCAGTGGACGATGTCGGCCTTCAGGGCCTTCAGGATCGCGGCGAGTTGGCCCGCCGCGTAGCCCGCCGCCATCGGGTTGAGGCTGGAGCGTTCCGCCTCCAGCGCCACCACCCGGGCGCCGGTGGCCGCGATGACGTCGCGATGGTCGCGCACCCGGGTCACGACCGCGACCGACAGGCCCATCGCCACCGCGGCCCGCGCCATGGGGAGGAAGTGCGAGGCGAAGAACCAGTCCTCGGTGACGACGAAGGCGAGGCACCGCGTCGGCGCGGCAAACGAGGGGTCGGGTGACGGTTCGGGCGCGTCCATCGCGGCGTGCTGTAGCATGTTGTCCGACCGGTGAGTCGAGGAGGCATGTCATGGTTTCGCAGACGGGTTCGCAGACGCCACGCCCCGAGATCCGGCCGCTGCGCGACGAGGACCGGGACGGTGTCAAGGACCTCTGGGCGCGCTGCGGGCTCGTGGTGCCGCACAACGATCCCGACGCCGACATCGCGCGGGCACGCGGGCGCGAGACGTCCGACATCCTGGTCGCCGGCGACCACCTGGGTGCGATCGTCGCGAGCGTCATGGTCGGCCACGACGGGCATCGCGGCTGGATCTACTACGTCGCCGTCGATCCCGACCGGCGCGAGACCGGACTCGGCCGCGCCATCGTCGGCGCGGCGGAGACGTGGCTGCGCGCGCGCGGCGTGCCCAAGGCGCAGCTCATGATCCGGGAGACGAACACGTCCGTGCGCGACTTCTACGCGGCTCTGGGCTGGCGCGAGAGCCCGCGGCTGGTGATGGAACGCTGGCTGTGATCGGGCGGCCGTCCGGCGGCTCCGATCGCGCGCCGCGACGGATGTGCGGGCGCCGGAACACGGCTGCTTCGCAACGGTTGAGGCCACACCCAAACGCAAGGAGCCGCGTCGATGTCGTCGGAAGAGACTGCCTCGGGCACCGTCGTCGACCCGCGCGACGCCGCCGCCGAGGCCGGGTTGTCCTACGTCGACGACGGCATGCCGGGCCTGACCCGGAAGAAGACCGGCAGCGGGTTCCGCTACCTCGATGCGAAGGGCGCGCCGGTGCGCGACGCGGCGCAGATCGCCCGCATCCGGTCGCTCGCGATCCCGCCGGCCTACACCGACGTGTGGATTTGCCCGCGCCGGAACGGCCACATCCAGGCGACCGGCCGCGACGCCAAGGGGCGCAAGCAGTACCGCTACCACCCGGATTTCCGGGCGGCGCGGGACTCGACCAAGTTCACCCACATCATGGCCTTCGCCGACGCGCTGCCCGGCATCCGCGCCCGGATCGACGCGGACATGCGGCGCCCGGGCCTGTCCCGCGAGACGGTGCTGGCGACCGTGGTGCATCTCCTGGAGACCACGCTGATCCGCGTCGGCAACGACGATTACGCCAAGGCCAACAAGAGCTACGGGCTCACCACGCTGCGCGACCCGCACGTCACGATCGACGGGGCCGAGATGACGTTCCGCTTCAAGGGCAAGAGCGGCAAGGCCTGGAACCTGTCGCTCAAGGACCGGCGGGTGGCCAGGATCGTCAAGGCCTGCCAGGACCTGCCGGGCCAGGAATTGTTCCAATACCTCGACGCGGACGGCGCGCGCCGCGACGTGACCTCGTCGGACGTCAACGAGTACCTGCGCGCGATCTCGGGCCAGGACATCACCGCCAAGGATTTTCGCACGTGGGCCGGCACCGTGCTTGCCGCGCTGGCGCTGCGGGAGTTCGAGGCCTTCGACGGGGAGGCCGGCGCCAAGAAGAACGTCCGCGCGGCGATCGAGAGCGTGGCGGGCCGGCTCGGCAACACGCCGACGATCTGCCGCAAGTGCTACATCCACCCGCAGATCATCGACTGCTACCTGGAGGGCGCCCTGATGCTCCAGGTGAAGGATGCGGTCGAGACGGAGCTGATCGAGGACCTCGGACGCCTCCGGCCCGAGGAGGCGGCGGTGCTGAGCCTGCTGCAGAAGCGGCTGGAGGGTACGTCCACGCCGCAGGCCGCCGCGAAGACCGCCAAGCGCAAGGCTCCCCGCACGAAGGCTTCGCCCGCGAAGACCTTGCCGCCGGCCTCGTCCCGCACGAAGCCGGCGCGAAGGGGCGGGAGCGCGCCGAAGCGTGACGCCGCCGCGCAGGCCGCGCGATCCTGACCGCGGACGGGACTGCGGCGCCCCGTCCGCTGCAACCGCGGGGCGGGATCGGGTAAGATCAACCGCGGCACCGCACCGGCGGCGCCGGCAAGTAGAGGACCGAGCGATGACCATCGACGCGCTGCTGCTCTCGCGCATCCAGTTCGGCTTCACGATGGCCTTCCACATCATCTTCCCGGCCTTCACGATCGGGCTGGCCTCGTTCCTCGCCCGCCTCGAAGCGCAGTGGCTCTGGACCGGCGACCACCAGTACCGGAACCTCTACCGGTTCTGGGTGAAGGTGTTCGCGGTCTCGTTCGGCCTCGGCGTCGTGTCGGGCATCGTGATGAGCTACCAGCTCGGCACCAACTGGTCGCGCTACTCCGACTTCACCGGCAACGTGCTCGGGCCGATGATCCAGTACGAGGTCATCACCGCGTTCTTCCTGGAGGCGGGCTTCCTCGGGATCATGCTGTTCGGCTGGGACCGGGTCGGCGACCGGCTGCACTTCGTCTCGACCTGCATGGTGGCCTTCGGCACGCTGGTCTCGGCCTTCTGGATCCTGTCGGCCAATTCCTGGATGCAGACGCCGGCGGGCTTCGTGGTCGAGAACGGCCGGGCGGTCGCGACCGACTGGCTGAAGGTGATCTTCAACCCGTCCTTCCCGATCCGCTACGCGCACATGGTGCTGGGATGCTTCCTCACGACGGCCTTCGCGGTCGGCGGGATGTCGGCCTGGATGATCCTGCGCGCCCGCAAGGAACCGGCGGAGAAGGTGCGCGGGGCGCGGCTCTCGCTCTCGATGGCGATGTGGTTCGCCGTGATCTGCACGCCGATCCAGATCTTCATCGGCGACGCGCACGGGCTCGCCGTGCTCAAGCTCCAGCCCACCAAGCTCGCCGCGATCGAGGCGAACTGGGACCGGCAGGACCAGATGCCGCTCCTGCTGTTCGCGATCCCGAACATGAAGGAGGAGCGGAACGACTTCGAGATCGGCATCCCGCGGCTGGGCAGCTTCATCCTCACGCACGACTTCTCCGGCGTGGTCCCGGGCCTGAAGGACGTGCCCCCCGACCAGCGCCCCCCGGTGGCGCCGGTGTTCTACGCCTTCCGCATCATGGTGGCACTCGGCATGGCGATGCTCGCCGTCAGCCTGTGGAGCCTGCTGCTGCGCTGGCGCGGGACGCTATTCACCAACCGCTGGTTCCTCACCTGCGCGATGCTGATGACGCCGTCGGGGTTCGGCGCGGTGCTGTTCGGCTGGTTCACCGCCGAGATCGGGCGCCAACCCTACATCGTCTACGGGCAGATGCGCACCGCGGACGCTGTCTCGCCGCTGACCACTCAGGCGGTCTCGATCTCGCTCGTCGCGTTCCTGATCGCCTACGCGATCATCTTCGGCTTCGGGAGCTACTACCTTGCCAAGCTCCTGCGCAAAGGGCCCGAGCCGCTGGAGGAGGCGGTGCGCGGCGGCGACCTTGCCCGCAAACCGAAACGCCCGCTCTCGGCCGTCGGCGAGGATCTCGAGCCGAGCCCGGCGTGAGGCCGGGCGTCCGGTGCGCTCAGTGGCGCGCCGGACCCTGACCCGTGACGGCGCTGGGACCCGCACCGCCGCGCCGGCCCGGCTCGGCGTCCACCACGGGTGCCAGCCCAAGCTGGCGGGCGAGCGAGACGAGGTCCTTCAGCCGTCCGGTCTGGGTCTTGCGCCGCAGGTTGAGGCGGTGGGTCTCGACGGTGCGGACGGAGAGCGTCAGGCGCCGCGCCACCTCCTTGTTGCTGAAGCCGGCGCTGAGGAAGCGCAGCACCTCGGCCTCTCGCGGCGTCAGGCCGAGGCTGTCGGCGGGTTCCGAGGCCGACGCGAGGCCCTCCGACTCAGGCTGCACGACCAGGAGTTCGCCTCCGTTCGCCAGGGCCAGCACGGCGGTGCAGAGGTCACGCGGCGAGGCTGAGCGCGCGACGACGGCGTCGGCCCCGGCATCGAGCACGCTGCGCAGGGCATCGGCGGTCAGCGCCTGGAACGCCAGAAGGGTCCGCACCGCCGGCATCCGCTCCCGCAGGTCGGCGAGACGGGCGAGGCCGTCCTGCAACCGCGCCTCGTCGAGGAAGATCAGCGCGACGGTGTTGGCCGGATCGACCCGGTCGAGGTCTCCCTCCCCGATCGTGTGGAGCGCCGGCATGTGCTCGAGCGTCGCGCGGAACGCCGGATTGAGCGCCTGAGGCTCGTCGAAGACCAGAACGTCCACGGCCTTACTCATAACCGCACACCCTTCTTTTCCCGGCATGGCACAAGTCGGCCGGGTTCAGGGGTAGGGTTTCAATAATCGTTCCGGTCGATATGCAGACCAATCGATCTCGATCTCGGTCAGAATCCTGTTTTCGGGTGACGGCTATCCTTAACGACTGTGCCGGGAGGGCACAGGACGGGGCAACGCGGCGGCGGCGTCCGCGCCGATGCGGAGCGTCAGCCGGCCTGCGCCAGGATCAGCTCGCTGGCGGCGGAGACGACGCGGTCGCGTCCGGTGGTCTTGGCCTCGTAGAGGGCGATGTCGGCGCGCTTGATCAGGGCGTCGACGCCGTCGCCCTCGCACCACGCGCTGACGCCGAAGCTGCAAGTGAGCCGGACCGGTCCGCGGCCGCCGCGGATGCGCAGGTCCTTGATCTGATGGCGCAGGCGCCCGGCCACGGCCTCCGCCGCGTCGAGGTCGACGTTCGGCAGGACGACGGCGAATTCCTCGCCGCCGAGCCGCCCGACGATCCCCTCGGCACCGAGGATGTCGGCGACCGACCGGATCGCGGCATCGCCGACATCGTGGCCGTGCTCGTCGTTGATGCGCTTGAAGTGATCGATGTCGGCGAGCACGGCCGACATCGTTCCGTGGTTGCCGGTGCGGTCGGCGGCGTCCCCGACGCGGGCGAAGAAGGCGCGCCGGTTGAGGAGACCGGTGAGCGGGTCGGTCTCCGCGAGGCGGATCAACTCGTTCTGCAGGGTGGTGAGGCGCTCGGCCGCGCGCAGGCGCGCGTGCAGTTCCTCGGCTCCGGGCGGCTTATCAATGAAGTCGTCGGCGCCGCTGTCGAGGGCCTCGGCGAGGTTGCGGGCGTTGCGTGCCGACGACATCGTGATGACGTAGAGGGGGCGCCGCGCCTCGGCCAGCAGCCGGGCGGACCAGCACAGTTCGAGCCCTCCGACCGGCCGCACCTCCAGGCTGGTGATCAGGACGCGGACGGTCGGTGTCTCGGTGAGGAAGGTGAGCGCTGCGGCGGAGTCGGTGAAGGCGCTGACCGTGTGCCCGCGCGGTTCGAGCAGCGCGGAGATGATCTTGAGGACGACGCGGCTCGAATCGACGATCACGATGTGCATGGCGCGCTGTCTCGCTCGGAGCGATTTGCCCGCGCCGAGCATCGCAACAAAGGCTTAAGATCCGGTCTCTGGCTGTCCCACGTAGGCGTCGTTGAGGTTGCGAAGCGGGCGACCCGAGGCCGTAGCGTCGCGGAAGATCCCGACCCTCGCGCGATCGTGACATCCTCGCGCGGATCGCGGCGACGCGGGCCGGGTGGGAGATCGGAGAGCGGGACGAGGCTGCGGCATGGCCGGACAAACGGCATCGACATCGAGGCCGGGCGGCAAGCCTGCGCCGATGCGCACGCCAGACGGACGCTACATCATCGTCCGGGGGCGGCTGTGGCGCTGCACCGACCCCACCCTGTCGGAGGAGGCCCGCCGAGATGGAATCCACGCTCTCATGGACGCGCGCCGCGCGGTCCGCGCCGCGAAGCGTGCGACCGATGCGGGGACACCGGACCGTCTCGCGGCCGCGAGACGGGCGGTGCAGGCGGCCAAGGAGGCGCTCGGGGAGCGCGGTCCGGTCTGGTGGCGGGACGGTGCCCCTGACGAGACTCGGACGCTGGCCCGCAACTCGTCCTACGCCGCGTGGTTTGCCGGGATCGCCCCCGCGGCCGGGGACCCGGAGTCGATCCAGGGCGGGGAGGCGTCCGCGCCGCGCGAGCGCTGACGCCGCACGGGTCCTATCGGCGCGGCACCTGCACCTCGATCACCTGAACGCCGCTCGCCCGCTCCCGTCCCGCGTCCATCTGCGCCCAGCCGCCATCGGTGCCGCGCGAGAGGACGCGCGCGCCGGAGAAGCGGCGGCTGCCCGGTGGCCGCTGGCCGGCGTTGATCACGGTGAGGCTCGGCGCCGCGACCGGCGCCTGACGGATGCCGGAGATCGTCGGGACGCCGTAGGTCCCGTAGCTCCAGGGTGCCGGCACGATCTGGCTGGGAGACGGAAACCGGGTCAGCGGTGCGCCGATGTAGGCGCCGCGCACGGCTTCGTCGGCGAAGCCGTAGCCGTCGGAGCCATAACCCGGATCGTATCCGGCGCTGCGGACCGTCTGCGCGTTCGACGCTCCGGCACCGACCGTGAGGGAGGCTGCGAGGATCAGCACGAGCCCGGCCGGCCCGAGGAGACGATGCAGCATGACGTGGAACTCCGAGCACGAACGCGACCTGGACGGCAAACCGTGCCGGCTCCGATCTCGTTCCGTTCCACCACCCGCGCAGAGTGCGTAAGTCCCACGCGAACCGCGGCGCTTCACAGGAGAATCCACCGGCCTCCGAGGCGCGTCGCCGCGAGCGGTCTCGACCTCAGCGGCAGGTCGTGACCCGGCGCACGATCCAGCCCTCACCCTGGACCCAGAGCCGGCGGCGGATGCGGCTGCACGTGCCAGCTTCGTCCTCGCCGTCCGTGACGGAGGCGGGCCGAACCGTGGCCCCGACCTCGGCGACCTTCGTCACGCCCTCCGTGGCGGCCGACGCGGCCGGGGCCGCATGCGTGGCGCTCGCCGCGGCGAGCAGGGCTGCGAGGGCGAAGGCCAGGGAGGCCGGAGTGATCGACATGTCGGAGTCTCGCCTGGGCAGCTGCGACGGCGCATCCGCGCCGGTCCTGAGAGGCGCGACGCAAGGTCCGACCTCATCTGCTGCATCAATCCGCGATCCCGCCATTCGGTTGCAACGCGGGTGACGCTGCCGCCGCAGCGGGTGACGCAGCGCACCCGTGCCGCATCGATCTCCGCCTGCGCCCGGGACGCGGGCGGAGCGCGCCGCTCGGAGGGCCGCCCGACAATGTGGGAACCGGTGCGTCGTCAGGAGGGTGCGTCGGAACAAAATGTAGACACCCGAGCGCAGCCTCAGAGGCCCGGAGAACCGGGCACGGTCACGGTGAGCATCGGGAGGGTCACGGCGTTCGATGCCCAGGGCGCGGGCGGCGGCGCGAACACTGCCAAGACACTGCCAAGGCCGCGAGGCTCAGCGCGAGGCCGAGGGCGAGAGCAAGCAGCGAGGATTCGAGGCCGTAAGAGAAGTTGTCCATCGCAAGGTCTCCCGCAGGGCGGGAGCGACGATGGAACGGAGGCGTTAAAGGCCTCTCACGACATGTCCTTGGCGCCGCCGCGTCACGGCGTGGATGTCCCGCGAGCGACGCTGCCGGTCGGGATGTCCTCCCCGGTCAAGCGCGGCCGGCAACCGCCATCCGAGCGAGACCGACGGTGCGCGACCGCATCAGCGCAGCCGCGAGGCAAGCCTCCAGGACGATCAGGTCTCCCTCGGGATCGGGCACCCAGCCGCAGGCGCAGGTCGATCCGGCCCCGTGCGCCTCGGCGATCTGGCCGTAGAGCGATCCGACCGCGCGGACTGCGGCCTCCAGGGCCGCCATCACCGACAGGGTCTGCCCGTCGAGGCCGCGCCAGAACGCCTGAGTCACGGCCTGCTCGACGGCCACTTGGCCGCGCGTCTCGTCGCACCGGCAGATGCCCCCGTCCTTCATCGCAGATCTCCGAAGCCGCGCGCCGCGGATCGGACGCCGGCCGGCCGGGGCGCGGCAACGTGATCGATCAGATCGGGCAGCCGGTGCAGGCGCAGACCGAGGCAGGAGCCGTCCCACCATGCGACGGTCACGCAGACACCGATCAGATCCATCAACCGTCCCATTCCAGGCTCCATCGCTCGGGCACCGGGAGGGTGCAGGAAGACCCGCACGCAAATGCCATGGCAACCGTAGTGCAGTTGACAAGATGAGTAATCAAGCGCGAGCGATAATATTAGAAGAATTTTAAATTGCAATTTTTATGATGATGGTCTAATTTTTTACTTAAAACCATTCCATGGTGCAAACCATTGGCTTGGTGCTGGAGCCTGCGGTGGGTCCGGCAACGCGTCTGAGATCGAGGAAGACCTGGGTGATGTCGCGCTAGAGCATCTTCCATGATCTTCGGATCACGAGAAATGCTCCAACGCCTTGCGTGGGCGCATTGTCTTCACGCGAGCCGGCATCCACCTCGCTGGACAATGCTCTATCTTCACGGGTCCGGCGACGCGCCGAGGGTGCGTCGTCCTCGCCAGCGATCGCTGCCCCCCGCCCGAACGGCAGGTGTGGTCTTCGTTCCCGGCAACCGCGCACGGCGAGGCGGCGGCTTGATCCAGCCGCCGTGCCGGCGTCATCCCGTTCAAGGATGCACCTTCGTCCCGAGGAACGGCAATTGATGGCGCAGACCGAGGGAAGCAGGTCCTTCGGCGCGCCGCCGGCCCGCGTCGTCAGGCGGCGGCGCCCGGAAGGACCCGGCTTGCGAGCGCCTCCCGCACGGTGCTCGCGACGGCTCCGTCGCGCACGTCCCGCGGGATGAGAATGGCGTCCGGCAGGAGGTCGGGCGCCCCGCTCGACATGTCCTCGCGCAGTTCGCTCGCCAGCACGATGCGCAGGGCCGGCCGCAGGGCCCGGGCTTCGAGGGCGAGGCGCGAGCAGCACAGGGCGCCCTGAAGGGCGACGTCCGCCACCAGCACGTCGACGGGCAGGCCGAGGACGAGGACGGTGAGGGCGTCGACCGCGCTGTCGCAGCTCGTGGCTTGGTAGCCGGCGCGGCGGATCTGCGAGGCGACCTCGTCCCGCCAACGCTTCTGGCGTCCCGCGACGAGGACCTGCACCCCGTAGCATCCGCCCGGCGGCAGGGCCGGGCTCACGACGTCCGATCCGGTGGTCCGATGCGGCATTCCGCGTTCGGCTCTGCGCTCGCGTTGCATTGCGGCAGGCTAGGCCGGGAGAGGCGGGGCGCGCAAGGCCTCGATCGCGAATACGCCGTATTCGTGAGCGTCACAGCCCAGAAATCGGGCACGCGATCCGCTTGGGCAACCGGTTGACCGCGGGCGCCGCGGCGGGGCAACAAAGCTTGGTCGTACGCGCCCGCGCGATCGTTTCGGAGATGGGAACCATGTCGTCGGCAAAAACGCCCCCCGTCTCGCCGCTCGCTCCGGCCTTCGTGCCCGACCTGCCGCCGATCCGCGGCGTCGGGCTGGCGACGGCGCAGGCCGGCATCCGCTATTCCGGCCGCACCGACGTGCTCTACGTCGGGCTGGCGGCGGGCACGCAGGCCGCGGGCGTCTTCACCCGCTCGCGCTGCCCCTCCGCGCCCGTCGACTGGTGCCGCGCGGCGCTGAAGGGCGGCTCGGCGCGCACGCTGGTCGTCAACTCGGGCAACGCCAACGCGTTCACCGGCGCGCGGGGCCGGGAGGCGGTGGCGCTCACAGCGCGCATCGCCGCCGCGGCGGCGGGGTGCGCCGAGGACGAGGTTTTCATCGCCTCGACCGGCGTCATCGGCGAGCCCCTCGACGCGCGCAAGTTCGAGGGCGTGCTGGCCGGGTGCGCGGCCCGGATCGCGGACGGGGCTGAGGCCTGGACGGCTGCGGCTCGGGCGATCATGACCACCGACACCTTCCCGAAATGCGCGACCCGCAGCGCGGAGATCGACGGGGTGCCGGTGACGATCAACGGCATCGCCAAGGGCGCCGGCATGATCGCGCCCGACATGGCGACGATGCTCGCCTTCGTCTTCACCGATGCCGCCCTGCCGCAGCCGGTGCTGCAGGCCCTGCTCACGCGGGGCACGGCCAAGAGCTTCAACTGCGTCACGGTCGACGGCGACACGTCGACGTCGGACACGCTGATGCTGTTCGCGACCGGGGCAGCCAAGCACGAACCCGTATCGGACCCCGACGACCCGAGGCTGGACGCCGTCCGCGCGGCGCTCGACGACCTGCTGATCGAGCTGGCGCAGCTCGTGGCCAGGGACGGCGAGGGCGCGCGGAAGTTCGTGACCGTGGAGGTCGGCGGCGCTTCGAGCGACGCCTCGGCCCACCGCATCGCCCTGTCGATCGCCAACTCGCCGCTGGTCAAGACGGCGGTGGCCGGCGAGGACGCGAACTGGGGCCGCGTCGTCATGGCGGTCGGCAAGGCCGGCGAGCCGGCCGACCGGGACCGCCTCGCGATCTGGTTCGGCGACGTGCGCGTGGCGGTCGCGGGGGCCCGCGATCCGGATTACAGCGAGGCGGCGGCGGGCGCGGTGATGCGCGAGTCCGGCGTCACGGTCCGGGTCGATCTCGGGCTCGGCACGGGCAAGGCGCGGGTTTGGACCTGCGACCTGACCAAGGGCTACATCGAGATCAACGGGGACTACCGCTCGTGATCGTCGGGGAACGGCCCGCCGCCTTCGCGGCGACCCGGTGACGCCGCCGCTGCGCCTTCTCCTCGTGGTCGCCGTGGCGCTGGTCGACGGGGACGGACGCGTGCTGGTGAGCGAGCGCCCGCCGGGCAAGCCGCTCGCCGGCCTGTGGGAGTTCCCCGGCGGCAAGGTCGAGCCGGGCGAGCAGCCGGAGGCGACGCTGATCCGCGAACTGGCCGAGGAGATCGACATCCGGGTCGAGGCGCCGTGCCTCGCGCCGCTCACCTTCGCGAGCCACGCCTACCCGGACTTCCACCTGCTGATGCCGCTCTACGTCTGCCGGCGCTGGAGCGGCACGCCGTGCCCCCTGGAGGGCCAAGCGCTCAGGTGGGTGCGTCCGCGGGGCCTGCGCGACTTGGCGATGCCGCCCGCGGACGCGCCGCTGATCCCCTACCTGATCGACCTGCTCGGGCCCTGATTCAGGGTCACCGGAACCCGGCCACGCGCCGATCGCGCTTGCGCTCGGCCGCCGGCTGGTAGGCGATCTGGGCGTGCTGCGTGCAGTACGGCAGCCCGGTGATGGCGCGGCCGCCGCAGAAGCGGAAGTCCGGCGTGGTCGGGTCGCCGATCGGCCAGCGGCACATCGACTCGCGCAGGTCCATGATCGTGACCCGCTGCGAGACAGCAAGCGCCGCCGGCTCGACGGCCGTCAATGGAAGGTCCGATGCGGGCCGGTGCGACAGGATCGCCACCGGTTCGGGCGCCTCCAACTCGACCACGGCGATCGCCAGCGCGATCTCGGCCTCGACCGTCACCTCGCGGCGGCCGGCGACCGCCTCGTCGGCGGGCTTGACCGCGCGTCCGGACAGACCGAGCCGATGGACCTTGCCGATCACCGCATTGCGGCTGACGCCGCCGAGCTGCGCCGCGATCTTGCTCGCGCTCTGTCCGTCCTCCCAGAGGCGGCGCAACAGCGCGACGCGCTCGTCCGTCCAGCTCAAGACCGGTTCCATGGTTTCGTCCCCCCTCGCGGCCCTCAGCACCCGCACGCTGCCCGCGGCGATCGACACGCCGCGCAACGGACGCGAGGACCGACGAAACGATCTGGTCGGCCCCCGCCGCGGATCGGGAAGGGCCGGCAAGATCCGTCGTGCGTACCGCCGATCATCGCCGCCGGGCTCCTGCGATCCCGACGGCGGTACAAGCCTACAGGACCGCTCTCGCGCGAGGCAAGGGCAGCGAAACGATCCGCCCATCGCCGCCCGCCCGCTGTCCACCGCGAACGGCCGGACCGCCGGCGGCGGGGCGCGCCATCCTCAAGCCCCGCCGCCGACACTGTTGCAGGACCGCATCACCACCCGACCTCGGCAGCCATTGCCGCCGGTCGGCCGGAACGGTACTAAGGCCAAGCTCGTTCGCCCGCCGGGACGGCCCGAACCGGGCCCAGGATGATGGCGATGTCGCGTCGAGACGGATGGCTGCGCGGGCTCCTCGCGCTTGGTTTCGCGGCCTCGGGCGCGGCCTGCTCGTCGGTGCCGCGCGTGACGTACACCGCGGCCGAGGCCTCGATCGCGGGGGTGGCGGGCATTCCCGGTGCCCGCGTCTCCGCCGACGCCTCCGCCGAGACCTTCAGCGAGATCGCCTCGCCGCCCCAGGCCAAGCGCGGGACCTTCAGCTACCTCGCCTTGTCGGGCGGCGGCGGCGACGGCGCCTACGGCGCGGGCGTGCTCAACGGCTGGTCGGCCTCCGGCACCCGGCCGGACTTCTCCCTGGTCTCCGGCGTGAGCACCGGCGCCCTGATCGCGCCCTTCGCCTTCCTCGGCACGTCCTACGATTCCTACCTCACCGACATCTACACCAGCGGCATCGCGGGCACGCTGGTCGAGAGCCCGAGCGTGGTCAACATCCTGTTCGGCTCCGGCCTGTTCGGCGACGGGCGCCTGCGCGACCTCGTCGGGCGCTACGTCAATGCCGATCTCCTCGCGGCCATCGCCGCCGAGCACGCCAAGGGGCGCCGCCTGCTCGTCGTGACGTCCAACCTCGACAGCCAGCGCGCCACGATCTGGAACATGGGCGCGATCGCGGCGAGCGGCGCGCCCAACGCCGTCGACCTGTTCCGCGACGTGCTGACGGCCTCCGCCAGCATCCCGGCGGTGTTCCCGCCCCAGCTCATCGACGTCCAGGCCGAGGGACGCGCCTTCCAGGAGCTGCACGTCGACGGCTCGGTGGTGACGCCGGTCTTCACCCTGCCGCAGGCCCTGCTGCTGCGCGACAAGCGCGCGCAGACCGGGCAGCGCGGCAACATCTACGTCATCATCAACGGGCGCCTGGAGCCGGAATTCGCGGTGACCCAGAACAACACGCTGAGCATCGTCGCGCGCACCTTCACCACCGCGAGCCGCGCCCGCAGCCGGGCGACGCTGGCCGCCACCTACGCCTTCGCGCGCGAGAACGGCATCGGCTTCAACCTGACCTACATACCCGAGACCGGTCCGACCACCAGCACGGCGCGCGGCTTCGATACCGGCTACATGCGCAGCCTCTACGATTCCGGCTTCGCGCGGGCCAAGGACGGCCGGTTCTGGGAGCGCACGGTGCCGGCGGCCCCCCTCACCAAGGCGATCGCGGACGCCGCCACCCGGTAGGTCCCGCCGCGCCCTCGCGGAATTTGCTGCGGTGCGGTAGAGGGTCGGGGGAGCACGCCTTCCCGGACCCGTGACGCGCCCATGCTGCAGATCGAAGACCTCACCTTCAACGCCTGGGGGCGGCGCTTCTTCACGAAGGCCAGTGTCGCGGTGCCGCCCGGCGCCAAGGTCGGGCTCGTCGGGCGCAACGGCGTCGGCAAGTCCACCCTGTTCAAGATCATCCTCGGCGAGTTCCAGCCGGACAGCGGCACCGTCTACCTGCCGAAGAGCGCCCGCATCGGCTCGGTCGACCAGGAGCACCCGGCCACGCCCGTGAGCCTGATCGACACGATCCTGGCCGCCGACACCGAGCGCGACGGCCTCTATCGGGAGCTGGAGACGGCCGAGCCGGAGCGCATGGGCGAGATCTACGGCCGGCTGATCGAGATCGACGCCGACCGCGCGCCGGCCCGCGCCGGCGAGATCCTGGCGGGCCTCGGCTTCTCGGTGGCCGACCTCGACCGCCCGATGTCGGAATTCTCCGGCGGCTGGCGGATGCGGGTGGCGCTCGCCGCCGCCCTGTTCTCCGCCCCCGAGATGCTGCTCCTGGACGAGCCGACCAACTACCTCGACTTGGAGGGCGCCCTGTGGCTCGAGGCGCGGCTGAAGCGCTACCCGCATTCGGCGCTGATCATCAGCCACGATCGCGAGTTGCTGAACAACTCCGTCGACGCGATCCTTCACGTCGCCAACGGGCAACTCGAACTCTACACCGGCGGCTACGACGATTTCGAGCGGCGGCGCGCGGAGAAGGCCCGGCTGCAACTCTCGGCCAAGGCCAAGCAGGACGCGGAGCGGGCCCACCTTCAGAGCTTCATCGACCGCTTCAAGGCCAAGGCCTCGAAGGCGGCGCAGGCGCAGTCCCGCGTCAAGCGGCTGGCCAAGCTCGAGCCGATCGCGGCCACGATCGAGGAGCACGTCGCGCCCTTCCACCTGCCCTCGCCCAAGCGCCCGCTGGCGCCGCCCTTGATGCACCTCACCGACGTCGAGGTCGGCTACGGCGACGACCCCGCGATCCTGCGCAACCTCAACCTGACGCTGGACATCGACGACCGCATCGGGCTGCTCGGCGTCAACGGCGCCGGCAAGTCGACGTTTGCCAAGATGGCGGCCGGTGCCTTGGCCGTGCGTTCAGGGAGGATGGCGCGCGAGGGGCGCGTCCAGGTCGGCTGGTTCCACCAGCACCAGATCGAGGCGATGGACCCGGCCGACACCCCGCTGGCGATCATCCGCCGCGAGCGGCCCGACGACAGCGAGTCGTCCCGCCGCGCCAAGCTCGCGAGCTTCGGGCTGGCCTTCGAGAAGCAGGAGACCATCGTGGAGTCGCTCTCGGGCGGCGAGCGGGCACGCCTTCTCCTCAACCTCGTGGCGATGCGCGCGCCCCACCTCCTGATCCTCGACGAGCCGACCAACCACCTCGACATCGACAGCCGCCGCGCGCTGCTCGACGCCCTCAACGACTACACGGGCGCCGTGATCCTCATCACCCACGACCGCTCGCTGATGGAACTGGTCGCCGACCGCCTGTGGCTTGCAGCCGACAACACCGTCAAACCCTTCTCGGGCGACATGGACGATTACGCGAAGTTCGTCCTCGACCGCGCGCGCACCGGCAAGAGCGCGCCGGGACAGGGGCGGGAGAAGCGGGGGAAGCGGCGCGCGGCCTGATCCGGCGGCAACCCGGCGCCCTCAGGCCGCCGGCTGGCAGTCCAGCAGCCGTTCCTCGAACGCGACGAGGTCGCGGGCAGCCTTCAGCGCGCGGTAGGGGTCGCCGGCCGAGAGCCTCTCGTAGATCGCCGCGACGTAGGGCGTGGTGCTGGGGGCCGCCGCCATCACGGCGTTGGCCAGCGTCATGAACTGCGTCTCGGCATCGAACGGATCGTCGACGAGGTAGGCGCGCTGCAGCGCCACGCAGATGCGCTTGGCCGGCGTGTCGGCCTCGGCCTCGCGCACGATCTCGGATTCGCGCAGCACCTTGTGGTCGGTCTCGACGATGAAGACCGCGCGCCGCGGCCCGTTGCGGATAGCGCAGGGACCGACGATCAGGCGCTCGTTCGGCTTCAGCTCGATCCTGAGCGGCATCGCTCACGTCCCCTGAATTGCGCCCGCGCGGGACGACGCGTGCGAGAAAACGGTCGGCCGCGCACGAGCGGACCCGGCGATCCGCATCCGCGCAGCCCGGCGCGGCCTCACTTCAGGAGTTGGAGGACGCCCTGGTTGGCTTGGTTGGCGAGCCCCAGCGTCTGCTGGGCGATCGACTGCCGAGTCTGAAGCGCCGTGTAGTTGGCGGCTTCCGAGTTGAGGTCGGCGTTGGTCAGGTTGTCCGCACCCGTCGTCAGCACGTTGGCGAGCTGCTTGGTGAAGTCCTGCCGGGTCTGCACCACCGAGAGGTTCGAGCCGAGCGTCGAGGCCTGCGAGCGCAGGGAGGTCAGCGTGGTGGTGAGCGCGTCGGCGGCCTTGGTGAGGTCGGCATCGTTCTGGACGCTGAAGTCGCCGGTGCTGGACGCCGTCGAGCTGTCGACGAACTTGCCGATGCCGAGGCTCGCCGAGCTGAGCAGGTTGCCTTGCACGTCGAGCTTGTTCTGCGCGCCGCCGGTCTTCTCGTTGAACGTGATCGACAGCTTGTCGCCGCCGAGCAGGTTGGTGCCGTTGAAGCCCGAGTCCTTGGCAAGCGAGTCGATCTGGTCGCGCAGGTCGTTGAACTGCTTGACGAGGTTCGAGCGCACGGCGGACGAGCCGGAGCCGCCGACGTCGGTGTTGTCGGCCGTGCCGAACAGGGCGGTCTGGTCGCCCGCGACCGCGGCGAAGACGCCGGTCGCCGTCGTGGTCGTGCCGGCCTCGATGGTCAGATTGTCGGAGCCGGTGCCGGTGACGGTGAGCTTGCCGTCGTCGCCGACCGCGGCCGTGGCGATGCCCGACTTGTTGATGCCGTCGACGAGGTCGCGGACGGTGGATGTCGAGGTGACGTCGAACTTGTAGGTCGTGTTGCCGGCCTTGATCTGCACCGAGTTCGTCGATCCGGTAGCCGCCGCCGTCAACCCGACGACGCCCGCCGACGCGGCGGTAGCAGTGGCGGCCGTGCCGATCAGGGTCTTGGCCAGCGCGGTGTCGTGCTGGCTCTTGCCGGTGAGAGCGGCTTCGGCGGCGGTGCCGAAGCTGCCGGTAGCGGCGATCTTGGGGCGGTTGGCCACGGCATCCGACTGCGCCTGCTTCACGGTCGACTGGAGCGACTTCACGAGGCTGGTGATCGAGTCGATGCCCTTCGAGGCCGCCTGGATCGTCTGCACGCCGTTCGAGATGCCGTCGAGCAGGCCGGTCAGGGCGCTCGACCGGTCGTTCAGGGTCGCGGCCGTGAAGAAGTTGACCGGGTTGTCGAGCGCGCTCGCGACCTTCTTGCCGGTCGAGAGGTGGTTCTGGGTCGTGGCCTGAAGCGCCGCCGTGTCCTGCAGCGAGAGCAGGCTCGATCGGATCGACGAGGTGAGGGTGATGTCATTCGCCATGGTAGGTCCCGATCACGCTGTCCTTGGCCGACTCGGTCGGGTCATCGCGGCGATGACGTCCGGGTCCAATCAGGGCCAGAATGTGCGATCAGGGTTAACGGGTGGTAAACCTCTCCAATCTCTGAAATTTTGGGATCTGGAAGCTCCAGGTTCGGGATGGTCCGCCCGTTCGCGGTTGCCACTCGATCGAAGCGGTGACGCATGAGATGCGAAAACGCTCAGAGGTCTTCTAATTCAGCATTGCTGGCGTCGCGACGCAGGTGGCAAGGCGATACGTGCAGGCACCACGACAGGGTGCAGCAAAAAGGAAGCGGCAGGGCCTCAGCCCCGCCGCTTCCGGTCTTGCCGCGTTCTGATCCTGCGCGGCTTTCAGCGCAGGAGCTGAAGGACGCCCTGGTTGGCTTGGTTGGCGAGCCCCAGCGTCTGCTGGGCGATCGACTGCCGAGTCTGAAGCGCCGTGTAGTTGGCGGCTTCCGAGTTGAGGTCGGCGTTGGTCAGGTTGTCCGCACCCGTCGTCAGCACGTTGGCGAGCTGCTTGGTGAAGTCCTGCCGGGTCTGCACCACCGAGAGGTTCGAGCCGAGCGTCGAGGCCTGCGAGCGCAGGGAGGTCAGCGTGGTGGTGAGCGCGTCGGCGGCCTTGGTGAGGTCGGCATCGTTCTGGACGCTGAAGTCGCCGGTGCTGGACGCCGTCGAGCTGTCGACGAACTTGCCGATGCCGAGGCTCGCCGAGCTGAGCAGGTTGCCTTGCACGTCGAGCTTGTTCTGCGCGCCGCCGGTCTTCTCGTTGAACGTGATCGACAGCTTGTCGCCGCCGAGCAGGTTGGTGCCGTTGAAGCCCGAGTCCTTGGCAAGCGAGTCGATCTGGTCGCGCAGGTCGTTGAACTGCTTGACGAGGTTCGAGCGCACGGCGGACGAGCCGGAGCCGCCGACGTCGGTGTTGTCGGCCGTGCCGAACAGGGCGGTCTGGTCGCCCGCGACCGCGGCGAAGACGCCGGTCGCCGTCGTGGTCGTGCCGGCCTCGATGGTCAGATTGTCGGAGCCGGTGCCGGTGACGGTGAGCTTGCCGTCGTCGCCGACCGCGGCCGTGGCGATGCCCGACTTGTTGATGCCGTCGACGAGGTCGCGGACGGTGGATGTCGAGGTGACGTCGAACTTGTAGGTCGTGTTGCCGGCCTTGATCTGCACCGAGTTCGTCGATCCGGTAGCCGCCGCCGTCAACCCGACGACGCCCGCCGACGCGGCGGTAGCAGTGGCGGCCGTGCCGATCAGGGTCTTGGCCAGCGCGGTGTCGTGCTGGCTCTTGCCGGTGAGAGCGGCTTCGGCGGCGGTGCCGAAGCTGCCGGTAGCGGCGATCTTGGGGCGGTTGGCCACGGCATCCGACTGCGCCTGCTTCACGGTCGACTGGAGCGACTTCACGAGGCTGGTGATCGAGTCGATGCCCTTCGAGGCCGCCTGGATCGTCTGCACGCCGTTCGAGATGCCGTCGAGCAGGCCGGTCAGCGTGGCCGAGCGGTCGTTCAGCGAGGAGGCGGTGAAGAAGTTGGTCGGGTTGTCGAGCGCGCTCGCGACCTTCTTGCCGGTCGAGAGGTGATTCTGCGTCGTGGCCTGGAGGTTCGCGGTGTCCTGAAGCGAGAGCAGGCTGTTGCGGACCGACGAGTTGAGGGAGATTCCAGCGGACATGGATGCGACTTCCTGTTTTGGTTCACCCTCCTTCCTGGAGGACTAGTGCCTTTGTACTGCGGACCCCTTGCGCTCCCGTTAAATCCCTCGGTTAAAACTTATTCGAGCGATATTTCCCTGCTCTCAGACGCGCTTCTCGACCGCCGTGCCGGGGCGCGCCGCCGGGTTGGCGGCGAGGCTGGCGGCGGCCTCGCGGGCGTAGGCGCGGGCCTTGAGCACGACGGCGTCGGGGATCTGCACGACGATGTCGCCGCTGGCCGGGTCCACGACCTGGAAGACCAGGGACCGACTCTCGGCGTCCCGGACGTATCCGCGGCTCTCGGCCTCCGGCCGTGCCTGGACCGTCTTCCCGTTGGACGCGGCGGGCGCGCCGGCGGCGTCAGGTCCGATCCGGAGGGAGACCGCGGGGCCGAGGACGTCGCCGCCTGCCGGCCCCGGTGCCGGAACGGGGCGGATCGGCGTAACGCCGGGCGCGGGACCCGGAGGTGGCGCGGTGATCGCGGGAAGGCTCATGGTACGGTCACTCCTGTCCGTGAGGATACTGGGCCTCAGGGAAGCGGACGTACCGTGAGAGGAACCTTAAAAATCGGCCTCGGCGGGCCGCCGACTGAATCAATCGTCAACGGACGGTGAACGGGAACGGGAAAATCCGAATTTGTCGGGCGATCGCTCGGCGCGGGCCCGAGCGATCGCCGCGTCTCATCGCGGCGGCCCCGGCGCTCTGCGGCCCGGGGCGCCGGCTACCCGCATTCTACCCGGCCGCGTCGACGTAGAGCTTGCCGCCCTCGGCGAGGAACTCCTGGGACTTCGCCGCCATGCCGGCCCTGCGCGCCGCCTCGCTCATCGGCTCGGCCTCGCCGAGCACCGCGCCCGCTGCCTCCATGGCGAGCACCTCGGCGCGCAGGTCCTGCGTGATCTTCATCGAGCAGAACTTCGGCCCGCACATCGAGCAGAAATGCGCGACCTT
>NZ_CAXTBY010000030.1:0-29332 GCF_964242245.1 uncultured Methylobacterium sp.
CTGACAGCGCTTCAGAGCGGGACGGTTCGCGGCTGGAGCCCGTGGCCGATGCGGTCGCGTCCCCGCGCGCCTGCCGGGATCAGGCGATGTGGAGGCCCTTGATGAGGGCGAGGCTGACGGCGACGAGGACGAGGAGCGATCCGGTGACGGCGGCGGTGACGCGGCCCCCGACCCGGGCGAGCACGCGCACGTCGACCCCTAAGCCCAGCGCTGCCATGGCGACGACGGTCAGCAGGCCGGCAAGCCGGCTCAAGGGGCCTGCGGCCGCGTCCGGAATCAGTCCGAGCGCGCGCAGGCCGGCGAGTGCCAGGAAGCCGAGGATGAACCCGGGCACGAGCTGGGTGAGGCGCGGCCGCGGCACAGGCGGCGCAGGACCGGCGCCCTCGGCGGGCAGCCGGCGGGCCAGCAGCGCGAACGCCAGCACCACGGGTCCGAGCATCAGCACGCGCACGAGCTTGACCAGGGTGCCGACCTGGGTGCTGACGAGCCCCACCGGCACGGTGGCGGCCAGCACCTGCGGCACGGCGTAGACGGTGAGCCCGGCCAGCACGCCGTACTGGGTCTCGGACAGGCCCGCCAGCGGCACGAACAGGGGCAGGCCGAGCACCATCAGCACGCCGAGCACCGCGGTGAAGGCGATCGCGGCGGCGACGTCCCTGGCCTGCGCCCCGATGACGGGAGCGACCGCAGCGATCGCCGAGTTGCCGCAGATGGCGTTGCCGCAGGCCACCAGGATGGCCATGCGGGCGGGAAGCTTGAGCATCCGGCACAGGCCGTAGCTGGCGGCGATGGTCAGGATCACGGTGGCGACGATGCCGGCCAGCAGCGCCGGTCCGGAGGCCAGGATCGCGCCGAGGCTGAGCGAGGCGCCGAGCAGGGTGACGGCGAGTTCGAGCACCTGCTTGGCGCTGAAGGCGATGCCGGCCTGGAAGCGCGCCCCGGGGGTCCAGGCGCTGCGCAGCGCGATGCCGAGCAGGATGGCCACGACCAGGGCCTCGACGTAGGGGTGGCCCAGCCCCCGTTCCTCGACCGCCTGGACCGCCACGGCGACACCGGTGATCGCGAGGCAGACCAGCACACCCGGCAGCACGGAGGCTGGTCCGGCCCCCGCGCGGGCCGGGTCCCGCAGGCGCGGAGGAACCGGCGTCTTGGACATCTCAGGCGTCATGTTTCCGGGCGGCCCGCGCATCTTTCCGGGCGGCCCGCGCATCGCTGGAACGGACTTCTACGCGCGACCGCGACGGAAGAAGAAGTCCCTCCAGAGCACCCGGAGTTCGAAAGACGCAACCCTTGATCGAAGTCGGACCAAGCGCGAGATCTTCAATCATGAGTCACGTCTCCGATGCGCATCCGCAGGCCTTCGATCCCTTCGGCGAGCCGTTGGCCGCGGGCCAGACCTGCCCAGGCCTGCCGGTTGAGCGCGCGGGCTACGCCGAGACGCGACGGGCGGCGGTCGCCTTCTGGGTGCTCGCGCTGCTGTTCGTAGCGGGACGGGTCTACCTTGCGGACCGGCCGGCTCAGCCGATCCTCGCCGAGGCCGCCGCAGCCGTCGTCGCCGCGCCGGTCACGACGCTTCGGTAGGTGCACGACGCTTCGGGTAGTGACCGCATCCCGCACGGCTTGCCGAACTTGCGGAGCGGTGCCTGACCTACGCCGCTGCCCGAGCCACGTGCAGATCTAGAGCGTTTTCCATGATCCTTGGATCACGGAAAACGCTCTAACTCTTTACTGTGCCGCATTTTCTCACGCCGAACCGGAGGCCACTTCGGCGGAAAATGCTCTAGGAGCGACGTGCCCAGCGCCCCGAAGCTCTTCCCTGAAGGGAACGGACGTCATCCCAGCCCATTCGGATGGGCAAGGTCTTACCAGGGCGTCCGCTCGGCCCGAACCACCGCGTCCGGCACCGCGATCAGCGGCGTCCCATGACGACGCGGAGCTTGTCCGCCAGATCCTCGCGCCGGTAGGGCTTGCTCAGGAGCGGCAGGTCGGCCGGCACGCCCTGGTCGCCGAGTGCCGAGGCGGTGTAGCCGGAGGCGAGCAGCACCCTCAGGCCCGGCCGGATGCGGCGCGCCTCGACCGAGAGCTGCACCCCGTTCATCCCGCCCGGCATCACCACGTCGGAGAACAGGATGTCGACCCGCTCCGACCCCTTGAGACGGTCGAGGGCCTCGGCCGCGTGCGTCGCGGTCAGGGTGCGGTAGCCGAGTTCGCCCAGGCTCTCGACCGCCATGTCGAGGACCGCCGGCTCGTCCTCCACCACGAGGATCACCTCGCCGTCGGCGGCGCGGCGCAGCGGCATCGGACCCTCGGGCCGGGCCGGGGCCGGGGTCTCCGTCGAGTGCGGCAGGTAGATCGAGACCGTGGTCCCGATCCCGCCCTCGCTTCTCAGGACGACGTGGCCGCCCCCCTGACGGGCGAAGCCGTAGACCTGGGACAGGCCGAGCCCGGTGCCCTTGCCCACGTCCTTGGTGGTGAAGAACGGCTCGAAGGCGCGTGCGGCGGTCGCCGCATCCATGCCGAGCCCGGTGTCGGTCACCGAGACGTGGACGTAATCGCCCGGAACGAGGTCGGGGGACGCCGTCCGGTCGTCCGCCGTCAGCCTGAGGTTCTCGGTGCGGATCGTGAGCCGGCCGCCGGACGGCATCGCGTCGCGGGCGTTGACCGCGAGGTTGAGGATCGCGCTCTCGAACTGGCCCGGATCGAGCCGGACCGGGTCGAGTCCTGCATCGAGGTCGAACGCCACGGCGACGGTCTCGCCGACCGCGCGCTCGAGCAGCGTCCGGAAATCCTTGAGCAGGCGGTTCGGGTTGACCGTTTCCGGCCGGAGCACCTGCCGGCGCGAGAACGAGAGCAGCTTCTCGGTCACCTCGGCGCCGCGCCGCGCGGCGGTCATCGCCGAGGTGGCGAGGCGCTCGACGCGCTGGGCGTTGTCCGGCCGCCGCACGATCATGTCGAGGTTGCCGACGATGATGGTGAGCAGGTTGTTGAAGTCGTGCGCCACGCCGCCGGTGAGCTGGCCGATGGCCTCCATCTTCTGGGCTTGGCTCAGGCGCTCGTCCGCCTCGTGCCGCGCGGTCGTGTCCATGACGATGCCGGCCATGCCGGTCGCCCGGCCCGCGCCGTCGCGGTACGCCTTGCCCTGCACCGCGACCCAGCGCGTCGCCCCGTCGCCGGCGCGCACGATGCGGCACTGCAGGTCGAGCCGGCCGGTGGCCGCGGCCCGCTCGAACGCGGCCCCGGCCTCGGTCCGGTCCTCGGGCAGGACGTGCGCCAGGAACTCGGACTGTCCCCATCGCGGCTGCAGGGTCTCGTAGCCGAAGATCCGGTCGTGCCGGAGCGTGCGGCGCGACGTTCCGGCCGCGAGGTCGAGTTCCCAGTCGCCCATGTCCGCGGCATCGAGCGCGATGGCGAGGTTGTCGCGTGCGAGCTGGAGCTCGGAGCGCTGACGCTCGCGCTCGGCGGAGGTGCGCTCGGCGCGGCCATACAGCACGTCGACCTCGCGCAGGTACACGCAGAGCACGATGATGCCGGCGACCAGCGCCTCGAGGCGGCCGGCGAACCATCCGACCGTCCCGCGCGCCGCCCCGGGCAGGGTGACGAGGTTGTCGAGCAGGAGCAGGACCAGGGACACGGCGAGCCAGAGCTGGAGCACGCTGCGCAGGCGCGTCGTCCAGCACAGCGTCGCCAGGGCTGCGAGGGTGAGGACGGCGACGACGGGTCCGACGCCCGAGGTGGTGAGCGGCCAGTAGCTGTCCCCGTCGGCGCTCGTCGGCAGGAAGTCCACGCAGGCGACGACGCCCACGGTGAGGATTGCGACGCCGCCGACGACCGCGGCGGCGGCCATGACGCCGACCGATGAAACCTTCTCGGCGGGAACGTGCCGCGCGCGGCCGTCGCCCTCCATGATCGCGTACGGCAGCGCGAAGAGCGGCGGGCCGAGGTGCCAGAGGGTCCAGAGCCACGTCGTCGTCGCCGGACCGGAGCCGAGGATGCGCCCGGTTCCGAACACGTTCGGGAAGGTCAGTAGCTGCACGGCGACGATCAGGGTGACGTAGAGGCTTCCGGCGGCCAGGACGAGCAGGGGCACCGAGCGGGTGCGCCGGTACTGCGCGAAGAACAGGGCGGTGGTGACGGCGTAGACCGCGATGAGCGCGGCTTGGTAGCTCGGGATGAAGCCCGGCATCGGCGCCATCGGCCGGGCGACGATCGGCAGCAGCGCGAGGGAGAGCACGGCGAAGGCGAGGCAGACGAGGGCCGCGAAGCGGCGCTGGCCGGGGCCCGGGGCCGCCGTCGCGAAGGTGGCGAGGCCGGGCGTATGGACGTCATCGTGCAAGGGGGAACTCCCGACCGTGCGAATCCGGGGCCGATGGGTGAGTCCGGCAAGGCGCGGGAAGCCTACCACCACACCGGATGAGGGCCTATCGGTTTCCCCGGCCGCGCGGCGGCCCGGGTCGGGATGCGTCCGTGTTTTTCGAACACCTATGGCATTTCGGTTCCGAACCCGGCAGGAACGCCGCTGCGCAACGCCGGCACGTTGCGCGTACGCGGGCGTCCTTGCCGTCCCGGCGACGCGGCGCAACGCGTCGGCCGGCCTCAGGGTAGGATCGTCGCCCGGGATAGCCGCGGGAAGTGGTGCGGGGTGCTCGGGCAGCCGAGACGCACTGGGCGGGGCACGACCGGGGCACCTTGCCTTGCGGACCTCTGCCTCGTCGCGAGTGGCTCGCGTGAGGTGCGCGGCCCGTGCGGGCGGGCCATTCGGCGACCGCGAACGGGGCTGCGCCTGCGGCGGCACGGCGCGCGGACGCTCCCATCCCCGCTTGCCCGACGCAGCGCCCGGAACTTAGCTGTGTCCCCGAGGTAGATGGACGACCGCGACGCACGGGCCCGGCCCGCGAGGGGGATCAGCGACTTGAGCGAGACGGTTCTTGTTACCGGAGGGGCGGGGTTCATCGGTACGCACCTCACGGCGGCGCTCCTGCGGCGCGGCTACCGGGTGCGGGTCCTCGACAGCCTGATCGAGCAGGTGCACGGGACCGGGCGACCCCGCTTCGACCCGGAGATCGAGTTCATCGAGGGCGACGTGCGCGACGGCGCGGCCATCGCCCGGGCGCTACGCGGGGTCCATGCCGTCGTTCACCTCGCCGCCGAGGTCGGCGTCGGCCAGAGCATGTACGCGGTCGAGCGCTACGTCTCGGTCAACGATTGCGGCACCGCCGCGCTGTTCCAGGGGCTCATCGAGCGGCCGGTGCGCCGGGTCGTCGTCGCCTCCTCCATGAGCATCTACGGTGAGGGGCTCTACCGGGCGGCCGACGGCACGATCGTCCAGGACGCGGTGCGCAAGGTCCGCAGGCTTGGCGAGCCGTGGGACCCGGTGGACGCGGGCGGCCAAGCCCTGGTCCCGGTGCCGACGCCCGAGTGGAAGGCGCCGACGCTCGCCTCAGTCTACGCCCTGACGAAGTACGTGCAGGAGCGCCTGACGCTGACCCTCAGCCCGGTCTACGGCATGGAGGGCGTGGCGCTGCGCCTGTGGAACGCCTACGGCCCGGGCCAAGCCCTCTCCAACCCCTACACCGGCGTGCTCGCGATCTTCGCCTCGCGGATTCACAACGGGCAGCCGCCGATGATCTTCGAGGACGGCGAGCAGCGCCGCGACTTCGTCCACGTCGAGGACGTGGCCGAGGCCTTCGTGCTGGCGCTGGAGCACCCGGCGGCCGCGGGCAACGTCTACAACGTCGGCAGCGGGCAGGACCGCTCCGTCCGCGAGGTGGCGCAGATCCTGGCCCGCGCGATGGGCCGGCCCGGCCTGGAGCCGGAGGTCGCGGGCAAGGCCCGCACCGGCGACATCCGCCACTGCATCGCCGACATCGACAAGATCCGGCGCGAACTCGGCTACCGGCCGCGGCGCGACTTCGCGGAAGGGGTGGCTGAACTCGCCGCCTGGGTGGCGGACCAGGAGGCGGTCGACCGCGTGACCGAGGCCTGCGGCGAACTCGAAGCCCGGGGCCTCGTCGCGTGAGGGAACCCGACGCAGCGCGGGCGCCGCGGACCGTCCTGATCACGGGCGGCGCGGGCTTCATCGGCTCCAACCTCGCCGACCGCCTCGCGGGCGACGGGCACCGCGTCGTCGTCTACGACGCGCTGACCCGCCCCGGCGTCGCGGAAAACCTGTCCTGGCTGCGCGCGCGCCATCCGGACCGGGTGAGCGCCGTCGTCGCCGACATCCGCGACGCCGACCGGATCGCGGACTGCGTCGCCGACGCGGACGCGGTGTTCCACCTCGCCGCCCAGGTCGCGGTGACGACGAGCCTCGTCGCGCCGATGGAGGATTTCACGGTCAACCTCGGCGGCACCCTCAACGTGCTGGAGGCGCTGCGGCGGCGCGGGGCCCCGGTGCCGCTGCTCTTCGCCTCGACCAACAAGGTCTACGGCAACCTCCCGGACATGCCGCTTGCCGCCACGGCCGACGCCTACGTGCCGAGCGACCCCGAGCTGCGCGCCCACGGCGTCGGCGAGGACCGGCCGCTGGACTTCCACACGCCCTACGGCTGCTCGAAGGGTGCCGCCGACCAGTACGTGCTCGACTACGCGCGCAGCTACGGCATCCCGGCCGCGGTGATGCGGATGAGCTGCGTCTACGGCCCCCGTCAGATGGGGACCGAGGATCAGGGCTGGGTGGCCCACTTCCTGATCAGCGCCCTGGAGGGTCGGCCGATCAGCATCTACGGCGACGGGCGGCAGGTGCGCGACATCCTCCACGTCTCGGACGCGGTGGCCGCCTACCGCGCGGCCTGGGAGCGGATCGGGCAGGTCCGGGGCCGGGCGTTCAACCTCGGCGGCGGCCCGGAGAACGCCGTGAGCCTGCGCCACGTGCTGGCCTTCATCGAGGCCCTGGCGGACCGTCCGATCGACCTGCGCTTCGCGGATTGGCGGGCCGGCGACCAGCGCTACTACGTCTCCGACATGCGCCGGGCCGCGGCCGCCCTGGGGCTGCCGCCGCGGATGCCGTGGCGGACCGGCGTGGCCGACCTCGCCGCGTGGCTCGCCGAGGCCCGCGGCCTGACCCTGCCGGCCGGCCTCGGGTCCGACGGCGCGCGCCTGATGGGAGCGGCGGAGTGAGGACCGCCCTCGTCAACCCGGCCTGGGACTACCGCCACAGCATCTACTTCGGCTGCCGCGAGCCGCACCTGCCGCTGGAATTCGGCTACGCGCGCGCGCTCCTCGAAGCCGCCGGCCACGAGGTGCTGATGCTCGACGCGCACCTGTGCGGCCTCACCCACGCCGAGGCGGCCGAGCAGGTCGCGGCGTTCGCGCCGGACATGACCGTGGTCGCGACCGCGCCGACCTACCTGTTCTGGCGCTGCGCCCCCCCGGAGCTGCGGGTGCCGCGCGCCTTCCTCGACGCGCTCGGGGCGCGCGGCGGCCGGACCGTCGCGGTGGGGCCGCACGGCTCGGCGACGCCTCGGCCGACCCTGGAGAAGCTCGGCTGCGACGCGGTCGTGCGGGGCGAGTGCGAGGAGACCGTCCTGGCGCTGGCCGGGGCCGACGACCTGCGGACCGTGCCCGCCATCGCCTACCGGGGAGAGGGCGGGATCGTGGTCACGGGCGGTCCGCACGCGAGCCGCTTCATCGACCTGCCGGCGCTACGCTGGCCCGACGCCTGGATCGCGCGCCACGCCCACCATCACCACCGCTTCGACCGGGCGCCCGACGGCCCCGGCGCCGAAGTCGAGGCCTCGCGCGGCTGCCCCTACACCTGCAGCTTCTGCGCGAAGCTCGATTTTCGCGATGGCTACCGGCGGCGCGACCTCGCCCCCGTGCTCGCCGAGATCGATGGGCTGATCGCGCAAGGGGTCACCTACGTCTACTTCATCGACGAGATCTTCCTGCCGCAGAAGCCGCTCCTGGAGGCACTGGTCGCGCGCGACGTGCGCTTCGGCATCCAGACCCGGATCGACCTGTGGAAGCCGGACATGCTCGACCTGCTGGGCGCGGCCGGCTGCGTCTCCATCGAGGCGGGCGTCGAGAGCCTGACCGTCGAGGGCCGCGCGGCCCTGGACAAGAAGTGCCGCGCGACCACGGACGAGCTTGCCGAGCGGCTGATCCATGCAAGGCGCACGGTGCCGTTCGTGCAGGCCAACCTCATCAAGGTCGCGGGCGACGATCCCGCCCTGGTGGCGGCGTGGCGCGAGCGCCTGCGCGGGCACGGCGTGTGGGCCAACGACCCCGTTCCGCTCTACCCCTATCCGAGCTCGCCCGACTACCGTCATCTCTGGGGCGAGCCCGACGACCAAGCCTGGGAGCGGGCGCATGCGCACTACCTCGGCCAGTTCGATCAGCTCAGCGAGATCCAGGCCGAGCGTCCGCTGCCGCTGCGCGAACTGGAACTGGCATGCGGACGGGCGTGAGCGGGGGGCGCCTCCGCGTCCTGATGACAACGGACGCGGTCGGGGGCGTCTGGTCCTACGCGGTCGACCTCGCGGAAGGTTTGAGCCGCGAGGGCGTCGCGGTGACGCTGGCGCTGCTGGGACCGCCGGCCTCGGAAGCGCAGGGCGCGCGGGCCGCCGCCGCGGGCTGTCGCCTGCTCGCGACGGGATTGCCCCTCGACTGGCTGGCGGAGACGCCCGGCGCGGTGCTCGCGGCGGGTGCGGCGCTCTCCGGCATCGCCCGCGCGGTCGGCGCCGACCTTGTCCATATCCACAGCCCGGCTTTCGCTGCGGCGGGCGGCTTCACCGTGCCCGTCGTCGCCGTCTGCCACTCCTGCGTCGCGACGTGGTGGGCAGCGCTCGAATCCGGGCCGCTGCCCGCCGACCTCGCGTGGCGGCGCGACCTCGCGGCCCGCGGCTGCGCGCGCGCCGACGCGCTGCTCAGCCCCAGCGCCGCCCACGCCGCGGCCACCGCCGACGCCTACGGCCTGTTCCGGCCGCCGACCGTCGTGCACAACGGCCGCCGGCCCGCGCAGCTTCCCGCGGCGGCCGGCGCCGCGCCCTTCGCCTTCACGGCCGGGCGGCTGTGGGACCGGGCCAAGAACCTCGCGGCCCTCGATGCCGCCGCCGCCCTCGCCACTGTGCCGGTGCGCGCCGCCGGTGGCGTCGAGGGGCCGAACGGCGAGCGGATCGCGGCGCCCCATCTCGCCCTGCTGGGGCGGCTCGACGAGGCGGGCATCGCTGCGCAACTCAACGAGCGCCCGGTCTTCGTGTCGCTTGCCCGCTACGAGCCCTTCGGCCTCGCGGTGCTGGAGGCGGCGCAGGCCGGCTGCGCCCTCGTCCTCTCGGACCTGCCGACGTTCCGCGAGCTGTGGCAGGGCGCGGCGGTGTTCGTCGATCCCGCCGACGCGGCGGCGGTCGCCCGCGACCTCGACGCCCTGGCCGCGGATGCCGGCCGGCGCGCGATCCTCGGCGAGGCGGCCCGCACCCGCGCGGCCCGCTACGGCGCTGACGCGATGGTCGCGGGCATCCTGCGCGCGTTCGACGCGGTGCGCGCCGGGCGCGGGTCCGCGGCGATCGGCGGGGCCGCCGCGTGAGGATCGCCTACCTCGCCCACTCCCTCGCCTCGTGCTGGAACCACGGCAACGCGCACTTCCTGCGCGGGCTGCTGCGCGAGCTGGCGCTGGCCGGGCACGGTGTCGAGGCCTTCGAGCCGCGCGGCGCCTGGAGCCTGGAGAACCTCCTGCGCGACCACGGCGAGGGCGGATTGTCGGCCTTCCGCGCGGCCTACCCGGAGCTTGAGGCCACGATCTACGACGCGGTCGAGCCGGTGGTGGACCGGGTGGCGGGGGCCGACCTCGTCATCGTGCACGAGTGGAACGAGCCCGCCCTCGTCGCGGCGCTCGGCACGGCGCGCAAGCGCGGCGCGCGCCACACCCTCCTGTTCCACGACACCCACCACCGGGCGGTGAGCGAGCCCGACGCGATGGCCCGCTACGACCTGTCCGGCTACGACGGGGTGCTCGCCTTCGGGGAGACCCTGGCCGAGGTCTACCGCGGCTGGGGCTGGGGCGAGCGCGTCTTCGTCTGGCACGAGGCCGCCGACACGCGCCTGTTCCGGCCGCCTGCGGAGGAGAGCGAGCGGCGCGGGCTGATCTGGATCGGCAACTGGGGCGACGACGAGCGCGGCGCCGAGCTGGAGACCTACCTGTTCGGCCCGGCGCAGGCCGTGGGCCTGCCGCTGGACATCTACGGCGTGCGCTATCCGAGCGCCGCGCTGGCGACGCTCGCCCATCACGGCGCGCGCTACCACGGCTGGGCGCCGAATGCCGGTGCTCCGGCCCTGTTCGCCCGGCACGTGGCCACCGTGCACGTGCCGCGGCGCTTCTACGTGGAGCGACTGCCCGGCATCCCGACGATCCGCGTCTTCGAGGCGCTGGCCTGCGGCATTCCCCTGGTCAGCGCCCCCTGGCACGATGCCGAGGGCCTGTTCTCCCCCGGCACCGACTACCTCGTCGCGGGAAGCGGCCCGGACATGGAGCGGCACCTGTGCGCGCTGCGCGGCGACCCCAACCTGCGCCGGGCCCTGGTCGCCAGCGGGCTGGCGACGATCGAGGCCCGCCACACCTGCCGCCACCGCGCCGACGAACTCCTCGCCATCGCCGCGCGGCTGCGCGCGCGTACCACGCCGGAGCGCGCCGCGTGAAGATCGCGTTCTACGGATCGAGCCTGCTGTCCTCCTACTGGAACGGGGCCGCCACCTACTACCGCGGCATGCTGCGCGACCTCGCCGGGCGCGGGCACACGATCACCTTCTACGAGCCCGACGCCTACGACCGGCAGAAGCACCGCGACATCGACCCGCCGCCCTGGGCCGAGGTGCGGGTCTACCCGGCGACGCCGGACGCGATGCGCGCGGTCGCGGCCGAGGCGGCGGCGGCCGACGTGGTGGTGAAGGCGAGCGGCGTCGGCGTCTTCGATGACGAACTGCTGGAAGGCGTGATGGCCGCATCGCGCCCGGACGCGATCCGCATCTTCTGGGACGTCGACGCGCCGGCGACGTTGGCAGAACTCGCCGCGAACCCGGACCACGCCCTGCGCCGGACGTTGCCCATGCTCGACCTCGTCCTCACCTACGGCGGCGGGCCGCCGGTGGTCGCCGCCTACGAAGGGTTCGGCGCCACCGTCTGCATCCCGGTCTACAACGCGCTCGATCCCGAGACCCACCACCCGGTCCCGGGCGAGCCGCGCTTTGCCGCCGACCTCGCCTTCCTCGGCAACCGCCTGCCGGACCGGGAGGCGCGGGTGGAGACGTTCTTCCTCGACGCCGCCGCGCGGTTGCCGCAGCGCGCCTTCCTCATCGGCGGCAGCGGCTGGGCGGACAAGGGCATGCCCGGGAACGTGCGCCACCTCGGCCACGTCTACACGCGCGAGCACAACGCCTTCAACACCACGCCGCTGGCCGTCCTCAACATCGCCCGCGACAGCATGGCGGCGGTGGGCTACTCGCCCGCGACCCGCGTGTTCGAGGCGGCCGGCGCCGGCGCCTGCCTCGTCACCGACGCCTGGGCGGGCCTCGACCTGTTCCTGAGGGAGGGCGAGGAGGTGCTGGTCGCCCGCGACGGGCAGGACGTGGCCGGCCACCTCGCTGCGCTGACCCCGGAGCGGGCGCGCGCCATCGGCGCGGCGGCACGCGACCGGATCACCCGCGAGCACACCTACGCCCACCGCGGCGCCCAGGTCGACGCGATCCTGCGGGACGCCGCCGCGCGCAAGCGCGGACGGGGCGCGTGAGCATGCGCCTCGTCGTCCTCGGCCTCAGCCTGTCCTCGTCCTGGGGCAACGGCCACGCCACCACCTACCGCGCCCTGCTCCGGGCGCTCGCCGCCCGCGGGCACGCGGTCCTGTTCCTGGAGCGCGACGTGCCCTGGTACGCCGCCCACCGCGACCTGCCCGACCCCGGCTTCTGCGAGCTGGCGCTCTACGCGGATCTCGCCGACCTCGACCGGTTCCGCGCGCGGATCGCCGAGGCCGACGCGGTGATCGTCGGCTCTTACGTGCCGGACGGCGTCGCGGTCGGCGAGCGCGCCCGCGCCTGGACGGAGCATGTCTGCGCCTTCTACGACATCGACACGCCCGTGACGCTGGCCAAGCTCGCGGCCGGCGACCACGCGTACATCGCTCCGGCCCTGATCCCGGCCTACGACCTCTACCTGTCGTTCACCGGCGGGCCGACGCTGGACCTGATCGAGGCGCGCTACGGCTCGCCCGCGGCGCGCCCGCTCTACTGCTCGGTGGACCCCGACGCCTACCCGGCGCTGGCGCGGGAGACGCGCTGGGATCTGTCCTACCTCGGCACCTACAGCCCCGACCGGCAGCCGACCCTGGACCGGCTCCTCATCGAGCCCGCGCGCCGCGCGCCGCACCTGCGCTTCGCGGTCGCCGGCCCGCAATACCCCCGCGAGATCGACTGGCCGGACAACGTCGCGCGCATCGAGCACGTGCCGCCCGCCGCGCACCCGGACTTCTACGCGGCGAGCCGCTACACTCTGAACGTCACCCGCGCCGACATGATCCGGGCGGGCTACAGCCCGAGCGTGCGCCTGTTCGAGGCCGCCGCCTGCGGCACGCCGATCCTCACCGATCGTTGGGAGGGCCTGGAGACGGTGCTCGCCCCCGGCACCGAAATCCTGCCCGTCGACGCAGCCGACGACGTGCTCGCCGTGCTGCGCGGGCAACCCGAGGCGGAGCGCCGCCGCGTCGCCGCCGCCGCGCGCGCGCGCGTGCTGGCCGGCCACACCGCGGCGCACCGGGCGGCGGAGCTGGAGATGCACCTGCACGACGCGCACGGCCGCCGCAGGAACATTGCTGCCGGCTCCCGGCTTGCCGAGGCGGCGGCCGCGTTGACCGGTCGGTGAGGGGCGATGCGATGGCGGACGACAGCGGCACGGCACGACGGATCGAGGATCACGCCGTTGCCGATTGACGCCGTCGTGACCGGCCGCCCAGTGCCGCGCACGGGAACCCGGTGATGCGGACCAAGATCCGCGTCGGCCTCGTCGGGGTCGGCAACTGCGCCTCGTCCTTCGTGCAGGGCCTGCACCATTACCGTGATGCCCGTCCGGACGAGGCGGTGCCGGGACTGATGAACGTCGAGCTCGGCGGCTACCACGTCCGCGACGTGGAGGTGGTCTCGGCCTTCGACATCAGCGCCGCGAAGGTCGGGCGGGACCTCTCCGAGGCGATTCTCGCGGCCCCCAACAACACCCACCGCTTCGCCGAGGTCCCGCCGAGCGGCGTCGTCGTGCAACGCGGGCCGACGCTCGACGGGCTCGGCCGCTACCTGCGCGACACCATCACCGAATCCGAGGCCCCGGTGGTCGAGGTCGCGGCGGAGCTGGAGCGGACGGGCACGCAGGTGCTGGTCTCCTACCTGCCGGTAGGCTCGCAGGAAGCTGCCGAGTTCTACGCCACCTGCGCCCTCGACGCGGGCTGCGCACTGGTCAACTGCATCCCGGTCTTCATCGCCTCCGATCCCGCGTGGCGCAGGCGGTTCGAAGCGCGCGGCCTGCCCCTCGTCGGCGACGACATCAAGAGCCAGGTCGGCGCCACGATCGTGCACCGGGTGCTGGCCAACCTGATGCGCGAGCGCGGCGTGCGCCTCGACCGGACCTACCAGCTCAACTTCGGCGGCAACGCCGACTTCAAGAACATGCTCGAGCGCGAGCGCCTCGAATCGAAGAAGATCTCCAAGACCCGCGCGGTGACGAGCCAGCTCGACGTGCCCCTCGACCCGGACGACGTCCACGTCGGCCCAAGCGACCACGTGCCCTGGCTCACCGACCGCAAGTGGGCGCACATCCGGCTGGAGGGCACCGCCTTCGGCGGCGTGCCCCTGAGCATGGAGCTGAAGCTGGAGGTGTGGGACTCGCCGAACTCGGCCGGCATCGTCATCGACGCGGTGCGCTGCGCCCGGCTCGGGCTCGACCGCGGCCTCGGCGGCGCGCTCGTCGGCCCGTCGAGCTACTTCATGAAGGCGCCCCCGCATCAGTTCACCGACGCCGAGGCCCGCGTGCGGACGCAGCGCTTCGCCGCGGGCGAGCCCGAGCCGGAGGAGCCCGGCGCGGCGGGGGCGGCGTGAGCCTCATCCACCTCGTGCGCCACGCCGCGCATGCGCGGGTCGGCAGCGTCCTGTGCGGGCGGATGCCGGGCGTCTCCTTGAGCGAAGCGGGCCGTGCCGAGGCCGCGGCGCTGGCCGCGCGGCTGCGGCGCTCGGGGGCGACCGCGGTGCTGTCGAGCCCGCGCGAGCGGGCGCTGGAGACGGCGGCACCCATCGCCGAGGCCCTCGGCCTGCCGGTCACGGTCGCGCCGGAACTCGACGAGATCGACTTCGGTGCCTGGACCGGGCGAAGCTTCGCCGACCTCGCGGGGGACCCGCTCTGGACGGCCTGGAACGCCGAGCGCTCCACCGCCCGGCCCCCCGGCGGCGAGGGCATGGCCGCGGCGGGCGCGCGGGCGCTGAAGTTGCTGACGCGGCTGGAGGGGACGAGCGTGGCGGTGAGCCACGGCGACGTGATCCGCGCCGTGCTGCTCGCAATTCTCGGCCTCTCCCTCGACGCCTACGACCGCCTGGAGGTGGCCCCGGCCTCCCTGAGCAGCCTCGACCTCTGGCCCGGCGGCGGACGCCTCGCCGCCCTCAACGAGCGGCCGGCCCCCGCGTCGGGCGCGGTATCCCCTCTCGCGGCCAGCGGAGGCCCCGCCCCATGAGCGAGCCCGAGGCGCGCGCCGCGCTGCGTCGGCAGATCGACGCGCTCGGCGACTGGTTCCACAACATCGACCTCGACGGCGTGGCCACCGCCCCGAACCACTTCCTCGGCGACTACCCGCGGGTGAAGTGGCGACGGCTGGCCGGCGCGCTCCCCGCCGACCTCACCGGGAAGAGCGTGCTCGACATCGGCTGCAACGGCGGCTTCTACAGCATCGAGATGAAGCGGCGCGGCGCCGCTCGCGTGCTCGGGATCGATTCGGATGAGCGCTACCTCGCCCAGGCGCGCTTCGCCGCCGCGCGGACGGGGCAGGACATCGAGTTCCGCGCGCTGTCCGTCTACGACGTCGGAGCGCTGGCCGAGCGCTTCGACGTGGTGCTGTTCATGGGCGTGCTCTACCACCTGCGCCACCCGCTCCTGGCCCTCGACCTGATCCGCGATTACGTCGCCGCGGACGTGTTCGTGTTCCAGTCGATGCAGCGCGGCGTGCCCGAGGTTGCGCCCGTGGCCGAGGATTACGACTTCTGGGACATGGATCACTTCGCGGCGCCCGGCTACCCGCGGCTGCACTTCGTCGAGCACCGCTACGCGGGCGATGCGACCAACTGGTGGGTGCCCAACCGCGCCTGCACCGAGGCGATGCTGCGGGCGAGCGGCTTCCGCATCGAGGACCACCCCGAGGAGGAGGTCTACGTCTGCCGCTGCGGCCCGCGGCCCGAGGGCGCCGGGGCCGTCCATCCGGCCCCGCCGGGCCGCCCCCTCCCGCCAGCCGAGGAACAAGGCCCGTGATCGAAGCGGTGATGCTCTGGAACGAGCCCAACAACAAGTCGCACTGGGACCCCGAGATCGACCCCGAATGGGTGCGCTTCGGCGCGATGGCCCGGGCGGCGGGCGCGGCGATCCGCGCCGAGAACCCGGCCCTGACGCGGGTGCTCGGGGGCATCTCGCCGATCGACCCCCTGTTCATCGGCCGCATGGCGGCGGCCGGCGTGCTCGATGCCGTCGACGCGGTGGCGGTGCACGGCTTTCCCCTGGATTGGAACCTCTGGCAGATCCACGACTGGCCGGACAAGCTCGCCGAGATCCGCGCGGTCACCGACCTGCCGATCTGGGTCTCCGAGGTCGGCGTCTCGACCTTCGGGGCGGAGGAGGTGCAGCTCTGGGGCGTCAGGCGCACCGCCGAGCTGCTCGCGGGCGCGGCGCCCCGCGTCCACTGGTACAGCCTCTACGACCTGCCGCGGGAATGGGAGGCGACGACCCGCCACCGGGAGGCGGAGGGCTCCTCCTACTACCGCCACTTCCACATGGGCCTGCTGCGCCAGGACGGCACGCCGAAGCTCGCCCTCGAGGAGTTCGCCCGGCACACGCCGGCGCTCGGCCTGTGCCAGTGGTTCCACTACGAGGACCACCGCCTCGACGAGGCCGTGGCCTGGATGAAGCGGCTGGGCGTGACGTACCTGCGCACCGGCCTGTCCTGGGCCGACAGCTTCCGCCCCGACGCGCTGGCCTGGTTCGACCGGCAGATGGCGGCGCTGGCCGACTTCGACGTGACCGTGACGTTCTGCTTCACCCCCGAGCACCGGGGCATCGCGCCCCACCATTCCAGCGCGCCGCTCGACCCGGCGGAGTACGCCGCGTTCTGCGCCGCGATGGTGCGCCGCTACGCGCCGGGACGGGCCGGCGCCTGACCCGCACCGGGAACGCGCGGCGTGCTCGTCTACGGCGACACCACCCGGACCGGCGCGCCGGGCGAGGCCATCGCCCGCCTCGCGGCCGCCCTTCGCGAGGCCGCGGCGGCGGCACCGGGCATCCAGCGCCACGGCGCCCTGGCGGCGGCCCTCGTCGAGGCCGGGGAACTGCTCCAGGGCCTCGCCGACGCGGACTTCCTCGCCCGCGGGCGGGACGCGCCGTCCGCGACGCAGGACGCGGCGGCGGGGCTGCTCACGCAGGTGGCCGGCGCGGTCTGGGCCTCGTGGCAGGGCGGCTTCGCGATCGACGTGCCGTCCCCCGACATCCTGCGCGGCCTCGACGCGGTGCCGCTTCCCGCCGCGATCACCACGCGGTGGGCCGAGGGCTTCGCGTTCTACGCGCTCTACCCCGAGGGCTACGCGCTCGCCGCGATGCGCTCCGGCCTGCCCGCCGCGACGCGGGTAATCGGCATCCGCAGCATCGGCGCGCCGCTCGCGGCGATGGTGGCCGCCGGGCTCGGCGCGGAGGCGCCGGCGACGGTCCGGCCGGTCGGGCACCCGTTCCGGCGCGAGCTGGCGCTGGCCGACGCCCTGACCGCCCGCCTCGTTGCCGGCGATCCGCCCGCCTTCGCCGTCGCCGACGAGGGGCCGGGTCTCTCCGGCAGCTCGCTGGGTGCCGTGGCCGATGCCCTCGAAGCGATGGGCGTGCCGGAGGCCCGCCTCGCGCTGTTCCCGAGCCACGGCGGCCCGCCGGGCCCTCGGGCGAGCGAGCGCCACCGGGCCCGCTGGGACCGGCTCGCCCGCCACGTCGCGCCCTTCGCGGACATCGTCCTCGCCCCGCGGCAGGGTCTTGCCGCGTGGGCGGCGGACCTGATCGGTCCGGCCGAGGCGCCGCTGGAGGAGGTCTCCGGCGGCGGCTGGCGCCGGCACCACTACGCCGCCGAGGCGGACTGGCCGCCGGTGAACATGGGTCAGGAGCGGCGCAAGTTCCTCATGCGGGCGGGCGGGCAGGTCTGGCTGCTCAAGTTCGCCGGTCTCGGGCGCGAGGCCGCGCGCAAGCTCGCGCGTGCCCGCACCCTCCACGCCGCCGGCTTCACGCCGGAGCCCGCGGGTCTTCGGCACGGCTTCCTCGTCGAGCGCTGGGTCGGCGAGGCGCGCCCGCTCGACCGAGGCGCGATCGAGCCCGATCGCTTGGCCGAGCGGGTCGGGTGCTACCTCGGCTTTCGCGCGCGGACGTTCGGACGCGAGGCCGGGCACGGCGCGTCGCTCGCCGACCTCGTCGCGATGGCCCGCCACAACGCGGCCGAAGCCCTCGGGTCCGACGCGGCCCGCGCCCTCGACCGCTGGACGCCGGATCGCGTCGCGTCCCTGGCGCGGCGCGAGCGCCCCGTCGAGATCGACGGCCGCCTGCATCCCTGGGAGTGGCTGGTGCTGCCCGACGGCCGGCTCCTGAAATGCGACGCCCTCGACCACCATGCCGGGCACGATCTCGTCGGCTGCCGGGACATCGCCTGGGACGTGGCGGGCGCCGCGGAGGAACTCGCCCTCCCGCCCGCCGCGCTGGCACGCCTGACGGCGGTGATCGCGCGGGCGGGCGGACGAGCGGTCGACCCGCACCTGCTGGCGCTCCTCACCCCCTGCTACCTCGCCTTCCAGCTCGGGGCGCACACCATGGCCGCCGCATCGGCCTCCGACCCGGGCGAGGCCGCGCGCCTGGGTTCGGCCGTCGCCCGCTACGCGGCGCGCTTGGCGCACGCCCTCGCCGCGGACCCCGCGTGACGCGGGCCGTGCCTGACCGAACGGGCGTTTCGTGAGGAACGCACTCTATCTCTCTGCTGCGCCGCATTTTCTCACGCCGAACCGGAGGCCACTCCGGCGGACAATGCTCTAATCCCACCTTCGCGACGCGTTCGGGAAGAAGCGGCGGGAGGCGGATCGCACGCCGGCGAGATCCAGTCCGAAGCGTGCCGCGAGCACGCCGTCGAGGTCGCGCCCGTTCCGATCGACGGCGGCGATGAAGGCTTGGCGCCAAGCGAGGTGCGGTCCGTGGAGGTCCGAATGGTTCTCCGAGGTGTTGACGAGGTAGTTGCCCGACACCGGCAGCCTCGCCAGCCGGACGCCGTGCTCTCGGGCAACCTCCACCCAGCGGTGATGGGAGCGCAGGACGCTGAACGGATCGCGGCGCAGCGCATCGGTCTCTCCGGGCCGAAGCAGGGCGACCGTGCTCGATCCGCAGACCCGGTGGAACGCGTCGGCGAAGATGTCTGGATGCGGCAGGGGCGCCGTTCGCAGGGACTGGAAGTCGGTGACGCAGCCGGCCTCGATCAGCCCCCCGACCACGTCGGGGCCGATGCCGGCGCGCGCCGCCGCGACGAGGCGGCGATCCACCCAATCGTCGGCGTCGAGGAGCATGAGCAGGCCGCCGCCCCGCGTCAGGACACGGTCGTTGAGGGCGTGCTTCTTGCGCCCGCTGTCGTCGTTGTGCGGGCCGGTGTCGGCGACCGGCCAGTCGGCCTCCAGGAAGGTCAGGCGTGGGTCGCCATCCATGACCGTGCGCGGACGGTCGTGACCGGCGAGGATGACGCGGAAGTCCGGATCGGTCTGCGCCAGCACCGAGCCCAGGGTCAGGTCCAGCAGCGCCTCGATCAGTCCCCAGTCCCGGGCAAGGCGACGCGGCACGAGGGCGATGCCGAAGGTGAACGGGACCATGCGCGTCAGTCTGCCCGGGTGCGTGCGTCGGCGTTCATGCGATCGGAAGTCGTTTCCGGTCCGCGACGTTCCGACGTGCACCGGATCAGGCCGGCGGCCGACCTCCCCCCGCGGGACAGCTTGGCTTTGCGGGTACGGCAGGCCGCCGGGGCGCGGGGCCGGTTGCCCCCATCGCGGCCGACGGCCCGGAGCACCCGAACGCATGATCCCGGGCCGTGTACCTCCTCGCCCTCGTGTCGAGGCTGCTGAACCCCGTGCAGTCCGGAGGGGGCTCTGGAGCGGGCGATCGAGCGGCCGTTCACCGTGGCCGCGCTCAGTCTCGGCCTGAGCCTCGCCTGCGCGCTCGCGGGCGCGTGGGTGAGTTCGCCGGGCTCGGCGGGGCCGCACCACGGGCGCTTGGTGGGTTTAGCGGTCGACGCGCATCCGCCCGCTCGTCCGGGTGCGCACGTTGGGGCAGGCGTAGAGGCTGGCGGTGACGTCCGTGCCCTCCAGAAGGCATCGAAGCGCTAAGCATCATCGCCGCGAAGTGTCCCACGGTTCGCGGTCGAAAATGATGCGACGACAAGGAGATCTAAGCAGGCTTTCGTGGGCGAAGCCACGCAAGCCTGCTTAGGTCGTCATCTGCGCCTCGTGCACCGGCGCCGTGAAGCGCCCATCGCGCTCCGCGCCCAGGCGGATGTGCGACGGTCGCGGCATGGTGCCGGGCTGGATGTCGGAACGCGTCGGCGGCACCCTATCGGCGGCATGGCGTCCCTCGATCAAACCCTCCAGGTCTTCCGCGCGCTTCTCGGTTCCGAGGATTGCGTCGGCGAGGCGGATCGGGCGATCTGGGCCTTCCTGACGCCGATCGACGGCCTCGACGCTCAGGCCGAGGCCCTGGGCAGGTTGAGGCGGGCGGTCGAGGGCCTGGACGCCGCGTCAGCTTTCATGCCGGCTCTCCTGGACGATCTCGACCGGCATCGGGAGAGGCTGGCCGAGCCGTTGGCCTGATCGGCATCGATCGGTGTCGGTCCAGGGCCGCGACCTGCGCCCGCATCGCCCAAGCCCCGGCGCGACTGCGACCCAACGCGGCAGGCGATGGGAACCCTCGGCCGCAGACATTACCTCGTCGTGCGTGAAGCTGATGAAGGTGATGCCCGTGGCTCCTTGGAAAGCGTCGATCCTGTCCGGGATGGTCCTGGCCGCGATCGGATGGACCGGCCCTGTCCTCGCCCGCGGCGCCGGCGCCACGCCGCCGGCCGGTCTCGCGCCGGCAACGGCGCCGGGCGGGACCGAGGGGCTCGCGGGTCCGCGCAACGCGGCCGAGGCCGTGCGCAGTGGTCAAGCCATCGCCGTACCGCCCGGCGCCGGTGGCCTGCGCGTTCGGCGCCCGCAGGCCGAGCCCTATCGTCGCGAGCGATAGGGCCCGGCCCGGCCAAGCGCACCCTCAAGACCGAATGGCCGCACGCCTTCCGGCGCCCGCTCGACGCGCTGCCCGTCTCCAGGCGTCCGACGGCGATGACGGGTCATTCCCCCGGTTGCGTCGGGACGCGCTTTGCCGAACGCCGAAATCGTCTAGGAACGGCTGCGGGACGCCGTCGGTTCGCTGGGTCCCGTCTCGGAGAGGAGTCGGCGTGGCCGAGGGCAAGGTTGCGGTGCGGCGGCAGCGGCGCGACGGTGCGCTGCGGCGCGAGGCCATCCTCGACGCCGGGCTCGACGTGTTCTCCACGGTCGGCCTGCACGGTGCGAGCCTCGACCAGATCGCCGAGCGCGCCGGCCTCTCGAAGACGAACCTGCTCTACTACTTCCCCTCGAAGGAGGACCTGTACGTCGCCGTCCTGCGGCGCGTGCTCGACGTCTGGCTCGATCCGCTCCAGGCGCTCGATGCGGACAGCGAGCCCGCCGAGGCCCTGAAGCGCTACATCCGCACGAAGATCACGCTCTCGCGCGATGCGCCGCAGGCCTCGCGGCTGTTCTGCCTGGAGATCGTCCAGGGCGCGCGGCTCCTGCGCCCGGAACTCGAAGGCCCCCTGCGCAGCCTCGTCGAGGCGAAGGCCACGGTGCTGCGGGGCTGGATTGCCGAAGGGCGGATCGCCGCGCACGATCCGCATCACCTGATCTTCTCGATCTGGGCGATCACCCAGCACTACGCCGACTTCGCCACGCAGGTCGACGCGATCACGGGGCGCGGCCTCAGCGACGAAGCCTTCTTCGAGGCGACGGTCCTGAGCACGCAGCGCCTGATCCTCACGGGCCTCGGCCTCCGGTGATTCGCGAATCGGGCAGAGAGTTCAGCCGGCGGGATCAGCCTCTCCGCTCCCGGTTTGAGCAGGCACGGCACGTCGCCTGCGCAATCGGCGGAGAGTTTGTGCAGACGGGCGAGTTTCCCACAGGACGCACGATAGAAAGTTTGACCATTTGGTCCGAAACGCTATCTTACAGGCCTGTCGCACCTTTTCGGCGCCGTTCGATCGAAACGGTCCGTCAGGCGTCAGGCGTCAGGGTCCGCGCGGCCGCCTTCGGGGGGTCGTGTCAGCATGCGAGGCAGCGATGAGCGAATCCGCCCTTGGGCCGATGAGCGTCGGAGTGTTCATCCCGATCGGCAACAACGGCTGGCTGCTGTCCGAGACAGCGCCGCAGTATAAGCCGAGCTTTGCCCTCAACAAGGCGGTGACCCTGAAGGCCGAGGGCTACGGCCTGGACTTCGCCCTGTCGATGATCAAGCTGCGCGGCTTCGGCGGCAAGACCGAGTTCTGGGACCACAACCTCGAATCCTTTACGCTGATGGCCGGGCTCGCGGCCGTCACCTCCCGGATCAGGCTCTACGCCACGGCGCCGACCCTGTGCTTCCCGCCGGCGATCACCGCGCGGATGGCGGCCACCATCGACTCGATCTCGGACGGGCGCTTCGGCCTCAATCTGATCACCGGCTGGCAGAAGCCGGAATACGCGCAGATGGGCCTCTGGCCCGGCGACGCGTTCTTCGCCGACCGCTACAAGTACCTCTCCGAGTACGCCCAGGTCCTGCGCGAGCTGTGGGAGACCGGGCGCAGCGACCTCAAGGGCCAGTTCTTCCAGATGGACGATTGCCGCCTGAGCCCGCGGCCGCAGGCCGACATGAAGATCATCTGCGCCGGCCAGAGCGAGGCGGGCATGGCCTTCACCGCGACCTACGCCGACTACAACTTCTGCTTCGGCAAGGGCGTCAACACGCCGACCGCCTTCGCGCCGACCGTGGCGCGGCTGGAGGCCGCCCGGGCCGCGACCGGGCGCGCGGTGTCCTCCTACGTGCTGTTCATGGTGATCGCGGACGAGACGGATGCGGCCGCCCACGCCAAGTGGGAGCACTACAAGGCCGGCGCCGACCAGGAGGCGATCGCGTGGCTGGGCGTGCAGGGCGCGGCCGACACCAAGTCCGGCGCCGACACCAACGTGCGGCAGATGGTCGATCCGACCTCGGCGGTCAACCTCAACATGGGCACCCTCGTCGGCTCGCACGCGAGCGTCGCGCGCATGCTCGACGCGGTGATGACCGTGCCCGGCACCGGCGGCGTCCTCCTGGTCTTCGACGACTTCCTCGCGGGCCTCGACACGTTCGGGCGGAAGATCCAGCCGCTGATGGAGAGCCGCCGCCACGTCACGGCCGAGGCGGCCCCGCTCGCGCAGGTGGCGTGATGACGGAGCCCGCAGGATACCGCGACGCCGCCGGCCGGTGCGGCCGCGTGAAGCTGCCCGCCCGTCCCGAGCCGATCGCCTTCGACGCGCAGGCTGCCGCGCTCATCGTCGTCGACATGCAGAACGCCTACGCCACGAAGGGCGGCTACCTCGACCTGGCCGGCTTCGACGTGTCGCGCACCGGCCCGGTCATCGAGCGGATCGCGGCGGCGGTCGCCGCGGCGCGGGCGGCAGGCCTCGCCATCGTCTGGTTTCAGAACGGCTGGGACGCCGACTACGTCGAGGCCGGCGGCCCGGGCTCGCCGAACTGGTACAAGTCGAACGCGCTCAAGACCATGCGCCGCAGGCCGGAGATGAACCAGCGGCTCCTGGCCAAGGGCTCCTGGGACTACGCGCTGGTCGACGCGCTGGTGCCCGAGCCCGGCGACATCGTGCTGCCCAAGCCGCGCTACAGCGGCTTCTACAACACGGCGCTGGACAGCCTGCTGCGCGCGCGCGGCATCCGCACGCTGGTGTTCACCGGCATCGCCACCAACGTCTGCGTGGAATCGACCCTGCGCGACGGGTTCTTCCTCGAATACTTCGGCATCGTGCTCGCCGACGCGACTCACCAGGCCGGCCCGGAGAGCCTGCAGGAGGGGGCGCTCACCAACATCGAGACCTTCTTCGGCTGGGTCTCGGACGTGGCCGCCTTCGAGACGGCGCTGGCACCGGGCGCAGGTCCGCCCGATTGAGCGGCGTCCCGCGCTGCGCCTCCTGATCGGGCGGCGGCCGGCCCGAGCGGACCAAGACTGTTCCAGAGCCCCGAGGCGGAGACTTCGAGCATGCCCAAGACCATCGTGATCCCGCCCGGCACCGGCAAGCCGCTGGCCCCCTACGTGCCCGGAACGCTGGCCGACGGCGTGCTCTACGTCTCCGGCACGCTGGCCTTCGACAAGGACAACACGGTCGTCCACGTCGGGGACGCGGGCGCGCAGACCCGGCACGTGCTGGAGACGATCAAGGGCGTGGTCGAGGCGGCCGGCGGCGGCATGGACGACGTGACCTTCAACCACGTCTTCCTCAAGGACTGGGCCGATTACGGCGCGATCAACGCCGTCTACGCCGAGTACTTCCCGGGCGACAAGCCGGCGCGCTACTGCATCCAGTGCGGGCTGGTGAAGCCCGACGCGCTGGTCGAGATCGCCTCGATCGCGCATGTCGGCACATCGTCCGTCAAGGCGGGCTAGGTGGGCATCCACCACGACGTGCAGGGCCGCGCGGACGCCCGCACCGTCCTGCTCTCGCCCGGGCTCGGCGGCTTGGCCGGCTACTTCGCGCCGCAGATGCCGGCGCTGACGGACCGCTTCCGCGTCCTCACCTACGACCACCGCGGCACCGGCCGCGCCATGGGCCCGCTGGAACCCGGCCACGACATCGCGGCGATGGCCGCGGACGCGCTCGCGGTGCTGGACGCCACCGGGACGGCGCAGGCCGACATCGTCGGGCACGCGCTCGGGGGCCTGATCGCCCTGCAGCTTGCCCTCACCCACCCGGAGCGGGTCGGGCGCATCGTCGTGATCAACGGCTGGGACGCGATCGACCCGGCCACCCGGCGGTGCTTCGCCGCCCGCAAGGCGCTGCTGACCCGGGCCGGGCCGGAGGCGTTCGTGCGCGCGCAAGCCATCTTCCTGTACCCCGCGCCCTGGCTGTCCGCGCACGCCGCGCGCGTCGCGGCCGACGAGGCGCACGCGCTGGCCCACTTCCCCGGCGCCGAGACCGCGCTCGCGCGGATCGCGGCGCTGGAGCGGTTCGCCATCGCGCAGGACCTCGCGCGGATCCCGCACGAGACCCTGGTGATGGCTGCGCGCGACGACGTGCTGGTGCCCTACACCGCCTCCGAGCGCCTCGCCGCCGCCCTCCCGAACGCCCGCCTGGAGCTTGCCGCGGACGGCGGCCACGCCCACAGCGTCACCCGTCCCGACGCGTTCAACGCCGCGCTCCTCGCGTTCCTCGCGCGGCCGTGAACGCCGCCACCTCCTCACGAGAGACGACCGACATGAGCGAACCCCACGGGCGCGGGATCGTGCCTGCCGAGGCCGGCGCCTATCGCGAGGCGATGGCGCGGCTTGCCAGCGCCGTCCACCTGATCACGACGGACGGGCCCGGGGGCCGGGCGGGCTTCACCGCTTCGGCCGTGTGCAGCGTCAGCGACGCGCCGCCGACGCTCCTCGTCTGCGTGAACCGCGCGTCCTCGGCCTATCCGGCCTTCAGCCGCAACGACAGCCTGTGCGTCAACACCCTGTCGGCCGGCCAGCAGGCCGTCGCCGCAGCCTTCGGCGGGAAGACCCCGATGGATGCGCGCTTCGCCGGTGCGCACTGGTTCGCGGGCGCGACCGGAGCCCCGGTGCTCGCGGGCGCGCTCGTCGCCTTCGACTGCCGGATCACGACCCGCAGCGCGGTCGGCACGCACGACGTCCTGTTCTGCGAGGTGCTGGCCCTCGCCGAACCGCTCGCGGCCGATGCCCTCGTCTACGCGAACCGGCGCTACCACGCGCTGCCGGGATCGGACGCCACGGCGCAGGCCGATCCTCGTCGTGCCGAGCCAATTACGCGCACGGCCGAGCCGGACCCACCGAGCGGGCGCCGTGCGGCGCTCCGGCTCGCCTGACGGGCAGTCGCCGCGTCCGCAACGAAGCGCGTGAGGAGGCTGACCTCACGCGTGCCTCGCGCCGCGAGCGGGGATGACCGGCGCCCGCACACAGGTGCCCGTGGATATCCGCCATCGTCTCGCCACGGTGCCCGCGTTGAACGAGGACGGTTTTCCGGGCCCGACGGTTCGGCCGCTCCGCGGCGCGTCCGTCGCTTACGACCGCGGGAGGGACGGCATCGGGCCCGGTGCCGGCGCGGCACCCCACTTTCCGAGTCAGGGCCGATGTCGAACCGTATCTTGAGCCGCTTCGCGCTGGGGCTCGCCACGCTGGCCGGCCTCCTCGGGGCGGGCGCGGCGGGCGCGGTCACCGTGCCGATCCTGATGGTCGAGGTCGATTCCGGCAAGGTGCTCTACGCGCAAGGGGCGACCGATCCCTGGTACCCGGCCTCGATCACCAAGCTGATGACCACCTACGTCGCCCTCGACCTCGTGCGGCAGGGCAGGGTGTCCCTCGACAGCCTGATCACCGTCTCGGCCGCCGCCGCCGCCGAGCCGCCCTCGAAGATGGGCTTCAAGCCGGGCACGCAGCTCACCCTCGACAACGCGCTCAAGATCATCATGGTCAAGTCGGCCAACGACGTGGCCTGGGCGATCGGGGAGAGCCTCGGCGGCACCATCGACGGCTTTGCCGACATGATGAACGAGACCGCGCGCCGGATCGGCATGCGCGAGAGCCGCTGGTACAACCCCAACGGCCTGCCCGACCCGCGGCAATGGACCTCGGCCCGCGACATGGCGGTGCTCGGCCGCGCGCTCCTGCGCGACTTCCCCGATTCGCGCGACCTGTTCTCGATCTCGGCGATCCAGTTCGGCCGGTCGGTGATGGCCAACCACAACGGCCTGCTCGGGCGCTACGCCGGCGTCGACGGGATGAAGACCGGCTTCATCTGCTCGGGCGGCTTCAACGTGGTGGCCAGCGCCAACCGCAACGGGCGCCGGATCATCACGGTGGTGATGGGCCAGCCGAGCGCCCGCGAGCGCGACCTGAAGGCTGCCGACCTCTTCGATTACGGCTTCGCACAGTCGGCCGGCTGGACCGCCCAGACGCTGGACGCGATGCCGGCCTCCGCCATCGCCGGCCCCCCCGACATGCGGCCCTACATCTGCGACCGCAAGAAGCCGATGCCGATCGAGGAGGGCCCCGGGCCGATCGCGGGCGCCCAGGACGGCAGCGCCGGGGCGCAACTTCTGGGCGCGGCCGGTTTGACCTCGCCGGCGCTGACGCTGGCGACGCTGAACAACACGGTTTTGCGCAACCGCGCCCTGCCGCCGCGCGCCCCGCTCCAGCCGATCCTGGTCTGGATCGGGCGCGATCCGGCCGAGGGCCAGACCATGCTCAACGAGCAGGCCGAGGCCGAGAAGGCCGCTCAGGCCGCGACCCGCGCGGTCAAGCTCGAGGCCGCGAAGGCCAAGCGCGAGGCGGCCCGGGAGGCCGCCCAGCAGAGGCGCGAGGCCGCGCTCCAGGCCAAGGCCGTAGCCAAGGCGGCGGGGACCGAGAAGGCCAGGGAGACGAAGGCCGCCGTGAAGACCGCGTCCAAGCCCGCGCCGAAAGCGGCGGTTGCCCGCGGCGGCTCCGTGCCGAAATCGGCGAGCGCCTACACCTCCGTCGACGTCTCGGGCATGCCCGAGGCCAAGCAGAAGGCGGCCAAGGCCACGACCAAGCCCGCCAAGCCGGCCGCGCAGGCGCGGAAGGCGGCCAAGCCCGTGGCCCGCAAGGGCAGGGCAACCGATACCGCGGACGAGTGAGCCCGCGGGCCGGCCCCCGCGATTGAGCGACGGAGCCGGCCGCGCTAGGCCGGAGCCATGAACCAGGACGCCCGCCGCCCGGACCCGATCCCCCTGACCGTGCTCACCGGCTTCCTCGGGGCCGGCAAGACGACCCTGCTCAATCGGTGGCTCCGCGATCCGGCGCTCGCCGACACGGTGGTGATCGTCAACGAGTTCGGCGCGGTCGGCCTCGATCACCTGCTGATCGAGGCGGTCGACGAGGACATGGTGCTGCTCGGTGCCGGCTGCCTGTGCTGCACCGTGCGCGGCGACCTGATCGCGACGCTGGAAGACCTCCTGCGCAAGCGCGACAACCACCGCATCGCGCCGTTCCGCCGGGTGGTGATCGAGACCACGGGGCTCGCCGACCCGGCGCCGATCCTCCACGCCCTGATCTACCACCCGTACCTCGTGCTGCGATACCGCCTCCAGGGCGTCGTCACGGTGGTCGACGCCGTGAACGGGGCCGCCACCCTCGACGCGCACCCCGAAGCCGTGCGGCAGGCGGCGGTGGCCGACCGCATCGTGCTCGCCAAGGCCGACTTGGCGGGCGACACCGGCCCGCTGCGCCGGAGGCTGCGCGAACTCAATCCGTCGGCCCCGGTCGATCCGCCCGACGTGCCGGCCGAGACCCTGCTCGGCGGGTTCTTCGGCCTCGACGGAAAGGGCGAGGACGTGCGCGCGTGGCTCGGCGCCGAGGCGGCGGAGGCGCCGGACGGACACCGCCAGGACGTGAACCGGCACGACGTGAACCGGCACGATGCGTCGATCCGCGCCTTCTCGCTCACGAGCGACGTGCCGGTGCCGCGCGCGGCCTTCGAGATGTTCCTCGACCTGCTGCGCGCGAATCACGGCCCGAAACTCCTGCGCCTCAAGGGCCTCGTGGCGCTCGCCGATGCGCCCGACCGGCCAGTGGTGGTGCACGGCGTCCAGCACGTGGTGCACGCCCCCGTCACCCTGCCGGCCTGGCCCGACGACGACCGGACCTCGCGCCTCGTCCTGATCGTGCACGACCTCGACCCGGCCTTCGTCGCCCGCCTGTGGGACGCGTTCCTCGGCCGTCCGCGGATCGACGGCCCCGACGCCGCGGCGCTCACCGCCAACCCGCTGGCCATTCCGGGCGGCTGAGCCGGTCGGCCCGCCGGGATCGCGGCACCGTCCTTGTACCGCATCCGGCGGACGGTGCCCGGACGGCGCCGAGCGTCCCGAAGCGGGACGGTTTTCGACGGATGCGGGACCGGGGACCATGGCGCGCAGCTTCACGGTGATCCAGGGCGGACGGCGGGCGGCCGACGCCACGATGGCAGTCGACCCGGCGCCGTCCGGGAACGCGTGGCAGGTCGACCTGCATCGGGCCGGGACCGTTGACGACGAGGCGGTGGACGCGTGGCGGGCGCTGTTGACGCGCAACGCCGTCGCCGACCCGCAGGCCGACCCGGACTACCTGCTGAGCGCGGCCCGCCATCAGGCGAAGGGCCGCCGGATCGCCTTCGCGCTGGCCTGGGACCGGGACGCTGACGGCCGGGAGGCGCTCCGGGGCGTCTTGCCGCTCGCGATGCCGCACCCGGTCTGGGGCCGCGGGCGAGCCCGCCCCTGGCACCCACCGGGGCTCCCGGAGCCGGCCGCGCTGATCGACGGGCGCCACGCGGACGCCGTCGAGACCGCGATCCGCGGTCGGCTCGCGGCCCTGCGCCGGCCCCTGCGCCTCGAAGCCCCGCCGCGGTGTCCGGTGCGGGCCGACGCGCCGCGCCCGGTGCTCGCCGTCCTCCCTGCCGAGCGCCGCGCGCGGATCGTTCCGGCCGACCGCCTCGTCGGCGTGCGGCCCGACGGCTACGCGGCGGCCCACGCGGTTGAGCACGTCTCCGATCCCATGCGGATCACCGCGGCGGTGGAGGCGTTCCTGGTCCTCGACGCGCGCCACGCCGTGCTGCCGATCATCGCCGATCCGTCCGAGGCGTCGATGGTGCGGGTGGTGACCCGCCTGTTCGCCCGCCGTGGCCAGATGCGTGTCGAGCTCGCCCGCCGGGCCGGAGAGATCGTCGCCGCCACCCTGCACCTCGGTGCCGGCGCGCGCGCGGTGGCGTGGCGGCACGCGGCAGGGGCGTGAGGCGCACGATCACGCCTATGCCGTCA
>NZ_CAXTBY010000030.1:29432-36605 GCF_964242245.1 uncultured Methylobacterium sp.
TGGCGTGGCGGCACGCGGCAGGGGCGTGAGGCGCACGATCACGCCTATGCCGTCATCGGAACCGCCGTCACGAAATGCGCCGTCCGGTTCACATCAATCCGCCAGACCGTCCGTATTCGCGGCATCCGGCCATCGGGCGCGCGGATCGGTCCCTCGAAGAGGTACTTCATGTCGCCGAACCGGGAGATCGCTTGGCCGGCATAAGTCTCAGGTCGTGCGTGGCTGAGAAGCTCGTAGGCGAGATGATCGGGTGCCTCCTGCGTGAAGCCGAACCGCAGGAAAAATCGCGCTTTCGGACCACCCTCGGCATGGTGCGCGTTCAAGAGATACTCGACCGTCTTGCGCGGGTTGAGGCTCCACGCCAGCGGCCAGGGCGGCAGGCTCAAGGCTGAGATGACTCCACGCGGCGCAGGTGGCCGGCCTCGACGGTCGCCAGCGCGCCTGCCGGATGCGCGAACTCGACTTCGTAGGCCGCCCCGTCCCGCCACACGCCGACGACGGTTCCCTCCGTGCCGGCCGGGATCGCATGCCCGCCGTCAGTGAGGACCGCAGCCGTCAACGCGACGCGATCGAGCTCCATGAAATCCGATCGCGGCTCGTCGCGCCTCAGCAGGTAGACCGTCTCAACGTACATCCCCACAGGCTACGTGGTGTGCCGCTTTTAGCAAGCCTTAGAGCCGTGCCCGACCAAGTTGGATCGGGCACGGCTCTAAGGTCTTATCTTGACGCGCTTCCTGACGACGAATCGGTGTGCACTTCGTCGGGAAGCGCTCTGGTGACCCGACAAGCCTTGGTGACCCGAACCGCACTTCCGGGAGCAGAACAGCCCGGAGGGCAAACCGGCCGCTCTACGCATCCTCGCCGAAGCGGTCGGCGAGCAGCGCCTCGATCGCGGCGAGGCAGGCGTGCGCGTCCGCGCCGACGGCCGTGACCGCGACGGAGGTGCCCTGCGCGGCGCCGAGCGTCAGCAGGCCCATGATCGAGCGCCCGCCCACGGTCTCGCCTGCGCGGGTGACGGTGACGGCGGCGTCGAAGCGCTCGACGGTCTGGACGAACTTTGCCGACGCCCGCGCGTGCAGGCCGCGCCGGTTGATGATCGGCAGGCGCCGCAGGAGGCCGCCCTCCGGCACCGGCGGCGCGTCGTCCGGCTCGTCAAGGTCGTCCATCGTCCGGCGCGCGTCCCTGTTCGTCCCGCGCGATCGTCCGCGTCGGTTGGGGGCGCGGGTAGGAGCCCGGCGCCGTCGCCACCGTGCGTAGCGGGTCCGGCGGCGGGACGGAAGCCTACTTGCCGGCCAGGACCCGCGAGGCGACGTTGATGTACTTGCGGCCGGCCTCCTGCGCGTGGAGCACGGCCTCGCCCAGCGATTCCTCGTCGCGCACGCTCGCCAGCTTGATCAGCATCGGCAGGTTGATCCCGGCAACGACCTCGACGGCCCCCCCGTTCATGCAGGACAGGGCGAGGTTCGAGGGCGTGCCGCCGAACATGTCGGTGAGCACCACGACGCCGGTGCCGGTGTTCACGCGGCAGACCGCGGACATGATGTCCCGGCGCCGCAATTCCATGTCGTCCTCAGGTCCGATCGTGATCGTCTCGATCTGTTCCTGGGGACCGACCACGTGCTCCAGCGCCGCCTTGAACTCGGTCGCGAGCAATCCGTGAGTGACGAGCACCATGCCGATCATCGACGCGTATTCCGACGCCCTGGGAACGAAGCCGCCATTTTGTGCATCGCACGCACCGACTCAAGACGGTCGCGACGTTTTGGTCGAACCGTCGTCATCATGCCACGCAAGTCGGCATCGCGCTACGGGAACGCACGGGCGTCGCCGACGCGAAGCCGCGTGTGCGGCTGCGAAGACACGCCTGCGGCCGCGAGCACGAGCATCGGCGCGGCCCCTGCGTCGCGGAGCGCCCGGTCGACGACGAGATGCGGCAGGCGGAGGCCGAGGAGGTGCGCCTCCGGGATCGCCACCTCCGGCAGGCGCGGCGCGGCCTCGACCAAGTCGACGATGAGGCGCACGACGCAGGCAATCACGGCCTCGACCGCGACGATGCCGTGACCGCGGATCTCAATGCGTCCGGCAAGCGCCGGGTGCGGCCGGGCGACGAGGCGCCCGTTCATGGACGCCAGCCGAATCCGGTCGTCGCCGACGAGGGCGGCAAAGCGTCCCCGGCCCGCGGCCCGCTCGATCAGGGCGAGGGCGAGGCTGGACTTGCCGGCGCCTGCCGCTCCGCGAATCAGCACTCCGGCCTCGCCGAGCGCGACGCAGGTGGCGTGGCAACTGGCCTGCATCGTGTCGGGCCGCGCGCGCAGATCCGCCTCGGCGCTCACGCCGCACGTGCCGCGGCACGCGGGTCCCCGTTTCCGTGCGGCGGAGCAGATCCGCGGCACGCAGGTGGCGCTACCCCGGGTCGCGGGAGGATCACGCCGCCGACAATTGCCGGGGCGCCGCCGGCAGGCGCACGACGAAGCGGGCGCCGCGGACCGTCGGCTCGCCCTCCTCGTCGGCCGGCCCGGGGCGGTTCTCGGCGCGGATCGAGCCGCGGTGGGCCTGCACGATCTGGCGCGAGATCGAGAGGCCGAGGCCGGAATTCTGCCCGAAGCCCTGCTCGGGCCGGTCGGTGTAGAAGCGCTCGAAGATGCGCTCCAGCGCGTGCTCGGGGATGCCGGGGCCCTCGTCCTCGCAGATCACCTCGATCTCGCCGCGCACCCGCCGCAGCGCCACGCGCACCTTGGCCTCGCTCGGCGAGAACGAGCGGGCGTTGTCGAGGAGGTTGTTGATCACCTGTCCCAGGCGGCTGTCGTGGCCGATGATCGCGAACGGCGCGTCCGGTTCGCTCGCGGGCGCGTCGACGTCGAGCTGGATCAGGCAATCCCGGGGGCGCTTGCGCTCGTTGGCGACCGAGACCACCGTGGTCAGGAGCCTCCTCAGGTCGACCTTGCGCGCCTCTGCGCGGGCGAGCTCGGCGTCGAGGCGCGAGGCGTCGGCGATGTCGCTGATCAGCCGGTCGAGGCGGCGCACGTCGTGCTGGATGATCGCCATCAGGCGCCCGCGCGACTCGTCGGTCTTGGCGAGCGGCAGGGTCTCGACGGCGCTGCGCAGCGAGGTCAGCGGGTTCTTCAACTCGTGGCTGACGTCGGCGGCGAAGCTTTCGATGGCGTCGATGCGTCGGTAGAGCGCCTGCGTCATGTCCCGCAGCGCACCGGAGAGATGGCCGATCTCGTCGGTGCGGCTGGTGAAGTCCGGGATCTCCTCGCGGGTCTTGATGCCCGTGCGGACCTTCTCGGCGGCTTCCGCCAGCCGCCGCACCGGCCCGGCGATGGCGCCGGCGAGCAGCATCGACAGCACCACCATGATGACGGCCGCCACGATGAAGACCTGGAACAGGCCGAAGCGCTCAGAAGCGATGACGCGGTCGATCGTGTCCCCTTGCGTCGAGAGCATCAGGGCGCCGCGCACGGCGCCCGAGCGCTGGATCGGCACGGCCACCGAGACTGTGGTGTCGCCGACCTCGTTGCGGCGCACGAGGCTGTCGCGGCCCCCGTTCAGGGCGGTCTGGACCTCGCGCAGGGAGTGGCCGTTGGTCGGGCCGACCTCCTCCTGCGGCCTCACCCGGTCGCCGAACAGCCCGAAGGTCCAGGACTGGGCGAACTCGAAGGCCCGTTCGAGGAAGGAGCGCTTGCGCATCTGCGGCGCGCCGGGCGCGCCCTCCGTGCGGCTGAACAGCGAGCGCGTGTCGAACAGCAGGCCGCCCTCGCGGTCGTACACCCGGGCCCGATTGCCGGTGGGCGTCACGAGGCGGCGCAGCAGCGGCGCGACCTGCTCCGGGTTCAGGGAGAAAGCGAGCGGCGCGGATTCTTCCTCGGTCCCGCCCTCGCCGGCCTGCTGCTGGAGCAGCTTGTCGGGGTCGATCCGGATCGTGCCGGTGTCGACGGAGGCCGAGGAGGCGATCGCGCCCGCGATGATCTCGCCCTGGATCGCGAGGCTCTGGACGCGGGCCTGGATCAGCCCCTGCCGGAACTGGTTCAGGTAGAGGAAGCCGACGAGCAGCGCGATCAGCCCGACGAGGTTCAGGACGACGATGCGGCGCGTCAGGCTCGACGAGGCACGCTGGCCAATCGCGTCCCACGAGGCGCGCGGCCACGAAAGAGGCCCGCGGCGCGGCTCTTCATCGGTCTGGGCTATCACGGCGGTCCGGCATCTCGGGGCTGGGCGAGGTGTGGGGGAGGGGGCCTACCCCTCCTTGAAGCGGTAGCCGACGCCGTAGAGCGTCTCGATCATGTCGAAGGCGGTGTCGGTCACCTTGAACTTCTTGCGCAGCCGCTTGATGTGGCTGTCGATGGTGCGGTCGTCGACGTAGACCTGATCGTCGTAGGCCGCGTCCATCAGGGCGTTGCGGCTCTTCACGACGCCGGGGCGGTGGGCCAGCGCCTGGAGGATCAGGAACTCGGTCACCGTCAGCGTCACCGGCTCGCCCTTCCAGGTGCAGGTGTGGCGCTCCGGGTCCATCATCAAGGAACCCCGCTCGAGCGAGCGGGCGGCGGCGTCCGCCTCGCGGGCGGCGGCCCCCGGGCCGTCCTTGGGGGCGAAGCGGCGCAGCACCGCCTTGACCCGCTCGACCAGCAGGCGCTGCGAGAACGGCTTATGGATGAAGTCGTCCGCGCCCATCTTCAAGCCGAACAACTCGTCGATCTCCTCGTCCTTCGAGGTCAGGAAGATCACGGGAAGGTCGGATTTCTGCCGCAGGCGCCTGAGAAGCTCCATCCCGTCCATGCGCGGCATCTTGATGTCGAAGATCGCGAGGTCCGGCGGCGAGTGCTTGAGGCCGTCGAGCGCCGAGGCGCCGTCGGTGTAGGTCTGGATGCGGTAGCCCTCGGTCTCCAGGGCGATCGACACCGAGGTGAGGATGTTGCGGTCGTCGTCGACGAGGGCGATGGTCGGCATGCGCATTCCTTGACTGACGGTGCGGGCTCGTGGATCGACCCGCTTGCCCGCTGCCGGCCCCGGTCGGAGCAGGCAAAGACGCGAACGCAGCGCCGTAAGGCCGGGTCCGTTTCGCGCGGAAGGACAGGTTCTTTAAGCCGATCGCTCGAAAAAAGCGAGCGGCGGTCATAGCTTGGCTGTATTCGGCCAATGCGCCGCGGTTCCGCGCCCTCGTCCGCGCCCGCGCATTGGCCCTATGATCCGGCGCGGGCGAAGTTTTTGCGCAGGAGCATCGGGGCCGATGAGCGAGACATCCGGGACGAACGGCACGGGCGAATCAGCGGGCCCGCGCGGCCCCGCCCGTCCGCTGCCGGCGGCGCAGGCGCCCTTCGACGCGATCGGCCTGTCGCGCCGGCTCCTGCGGGGTATCCGCTCCGGCGCGCTCGCCACCCTCGACGCGGACGGGACTCCGTTCGCGTCGCTCGTCACGATCGCCACCGACGTCGACGGCACGCCCTTGATGCTGCTGTCGCAGCTCTCCTCGCACACCCGTAACCTGATCGCCGACCCGCGGTGCTCGCTGCTGTTCTCCGCCGGCGGCAAGGGCGATCCGCTGGCCCATCCCCGCCTCACGGTCGCCGGACGCGCGGCGCGCACCACCGAGTTGCGGGCGCGCGAGCGCTTCCTCGCCCGGCATCCGAAGGCGAAGCTCTACGCCGACTTCCCCGATTTCGGCTTCTTCGCGCTGACGCCCGAGGCCGGCCACCTGAACGGGGGCTTCGCCAAGGCCGCCACGCTGACGCGCGACGAACTCCTGCTCGACCTCGCCGAGGCAACCGCGCTCGTCTCGGGCGAGCGCGGCGCGATCGAGCACATGAACGCCGACCACGCCGACGCGCTCGCGCTCTATGCGGCCTCGGAAGGCGCCGGCCCGTGGCGCCTCACCGGGCTCGACCCGGAGGGCATGGACCTGATGGCCGGGGATCGCACGGCGCGCGTCACCTATCCGGAGCCGGTGCGGGACATGGGCGCCCTGCGCAAGGTTCTCGTCGTCATGGCGGCGCAGGCCAGAGCAGGCGGGCCGGAGGCGCAGCCCTGAGGCGGAGGGGACGTTCCGGGGCCGGATCGGGACGAAAAAACCCGAATCCTGCAGGTCTCGATCCGGTTTCGGCCCCTCGGATGCTCGCACCGGTATGGCGAGCCGGGGTCACCCATGCCATATCGGTGTCATGACCGAGACTCAGACCGACACCTACCCCTTCAGCCTGGACGTGCGTCCCGTCAGCGATGCGGCCGGCCCATTCCAATGGACCATCCGCAAGCACGGGAAACTGCACCAGCGCTCCGACCGAAAGCACCCGACCGAGGCCAAGGCCCGCTCGCACGGGGAGGCGGAGATCGAGCGCCTGATCCGTGACCGGGGTCGCTGAGCGCCGCCGCGGGACGGTTCAGGAGAACCCGCCAAGACCCGCGGGCTGAATACGCACGGCGGCAGGCACCTGGGCCTTGGTCCCTGATGCCTGCCGAGCGCGCGAGCTTCGTCCGTCAGGCCTCCTCTACGGGCGCCTCCTCCTTGACGGCCTCCGGCTCGGCTTGATCCTGACTGGGTGCCGGATTGAGTGCTGGGCGCGTGCGTCGGCGCGTCCAGCCGGGCGACGCACGCGGGGCGCCCCGCGTCACCTCCTCGTTGCCTTCGAGCACGCGCTTCACCCGCGCGTTGAAGTCCGACATGGAAATGCTGGGCGAGCGCCCGTTCGGTGGCGTGCGAGCCATATTCGGCCTCCGCTTCGTAGCCCAAGGCACGGAATTGCGCGGAGGGGGTCGGATTTAGATAGGGCTTATCGGTTGGAAACCGAAGGCTTGGTTGGAAACCCAAGGCTCGCGCCGGTTCCGCGGCCGAGGCCCGGCCGAATCCCCGGTCTCTGCCGCGGCCCGCGACTCCGCCCGCGCTTGGCGCTCCCGCGTCCGGCTGCTATCCCGCAGGCGACCGACCCGCTTCCTCACAGTCAGACGGCGCGCAACCAAGGCCTCACGGGCCGGCGAGCCTGCGCCGGAGATCCGCAGCGATGACGACCTCGGCCATCGACAACATCCGCAACTTCTCGATCGTCGCGCACATCGATCACGGCAAGTCGACGCTGGCCGACCGGCTGATCCAGACCACCGGCACGGTGGCGCTGCGCGACATGAGCGAGCAGATGCTCGACTCGATGGACATCGAGAAGGAGCGCGGCATCACCATCAAGG
>NZ_CAXTBY010000031.1:0-36326 GCF_964242245.1 uncultured Methylobacterium sp.
TGGTGTTCATGATCGGCGACTGGCGGTCGATCTTGCCGACGCCGGCGGCGTGCAGGGTCACGACCTGGCCGTTCTCGACGGTCTGGACGAGGGCCGCCGGGATGTTGGTGATGACGAAGCGGTTTCCGAGGTTGCCCGCGTAGGAGCGCAGGCGCACCGCGTTGATCTCGAGCTGGCGCAGGCGGATGTCGGCGCCCACGTTCATGGCCTGCTGGGTGGCCATGCTCATGCTGCCGGTCTGGCTCAGGCCGTGCCGGGCCTGGAAGCGCTTCACGCCGGCCGCGACGTAGGAGTCGTAGACGCCCGAGTTGCCGGAGGCCGGGTCGATGTCGCCGGTGATGGTCAGGCGCTGGCGCATCGCCGCGACGGCGGGGCCGCGGGCGCCGATGCGCAGGTGGTCCGCGCCGGAGACCGGCCGCCAGCCGCCGCGGGCGACGATGTCCTTGTAGCGCTCGACCATCTGCTCGGTGGCCGCCACCGTCTGCGGCGACAGGATCGGCGTGGAGGAGCGCTGCACCTGCATCGCGGCAGGCGAGGCGTAGTCCTGCGCCCACTCGGCCTGGGCGAAGCCCGCCGGCTCACGCGCCGAGGCGGCCTGCGTCAAAGCGACCGTGCCGAGGAGGGCGAGGCCGAGGGCGGCCCGGGTGGTTGCCTGTGTGAGCATCGTGGCTGGCTCTGGTCCGTGGATGGGCGGCGGGATGGGGCGGCAGACCGCACGTCCCTGGGCGCCCAGGGTGTCGGGGTGGGGTTAAGACTCCATGGCGAGCGGGCCAGATTATGGCGCGGGCATGCCGGACCGCACATCATGACGCAGTGCGGCCCCGCCGCCACAGCCGCGGGGACGCCGCCGTGGCAGGGATGGTACGGAGCGATTCGATCGCGTAACGGGGTCCCCATGGCGCCCGGCACCACCAGGATGAGCGGCCTGCGCGCGATCACCGCCGTGATCGCGCTCTACGCCCTCGTGCTCCAGGCCTTCCTCGGCGGCCTGATGCCGGTCGCGGTCGGTCAAGGCGGCGAGGTCCTGTGCCTGTCGGGCACGGACGTGCAGGCCGGCAATCCGGCGCCGGATCGAAGCGCGCCGCACGGCCACGCCGATTGCTGCACCGCCGCCCACGTCGCGGCGGCTGCGGTGGCGCCGCGCGCGTCCCCGGCGATCGCGGCGTGGCCGATGCGGCGCAGCGCGATCGTCACCTTCGCGGCCGACGCCGCCAACGGCCCGCGCGCCCCGCCCGGCTCGATCGCCCATCCGCGAGGTCCGCCCGTCGTCTGAACCGATCGCCCATCGATCCCTTCAGATGAAACGGACACATCCCATGCACCGGATTCCCCGCGCCGAGCTTTGCGCCGCGCTCGGCCTCACCCTGTTCACCTCGGCCGCCCTCGCCCACGCCACCCTCGACCGCAAGGAGGCCGCCCCGAAAGCGACCTACCGCGGCGTCGTGCAGATCAACCACGGGTGCGACGGCAGTCCGACGAACCGCGTCAGCGTGACGATCCCGGAGGGCTTCGTCGGCGCCAAGCCGATGCCGAAGCCCGGCTGGCAGGTCACCACCGCGCGCGGCGCCTACGCCCGGCCCTACCCGTCCTTCCACGGGACGGTGAGCGAGGGCGTCACCGCGATCACCTGGAGCGGCGGCACGCTGCCGGACGACGCGGTCGACGAGTTCACCTTCTTCGCCCGCGTCGCCGACACCTTCGCGCCCGGGACCGCCGTCTACGTCCCGGTCGAGCAGGATTGCGCGAGCGGCGGCTACCGCTGGAGCGAGATCCCTGCCGCGGGCCAGAGCGCGCAGGACCTGAAGTCGCCCGCGCCGATGGTGCGGATCGTGGCGGCGCAGGCGAGCGCGGCGCCGTCCGTCGTGAAGGCGGGCGATCTCGCGATCGAGACGCCGTGGCTGCGGGCGACGCCGATGGGCGCCACGGTCGCGGGCGGCTACGTGCGGATCACCAACACCGGCACCGCGCCCGACACGCTGACCGGCGCGTCGATCCCGCTCGCCCGCCGGGCGGCGGTCCATTCGATGACGATGGAGGGCGGCGTGATGAAGATGGCCCCCGTCGAGGGCGGCCTGACCATCAAGCCCGGTGAGACGGTGACCCTGAAGCCCGGCGGCTTCCACCTGATGTTCGAGGATCTCACCGCCGGGCCTAGGGCCGGCGAGACCGTGACGGGTACGCTGACCTTCGCGCGCGCCGGCACCGTGCCGGTGGCCTTCTCCGTCGCGCCGATCGGAGCCCAGGCTCCGAGTCCGGCGGCCGGCGAACACGCCCATCACTGAACCGCACTGAGGCGGCCGAGCCGCGCCCCGACCGGGTGCGCCGCTCGGCCGCCTCGATCGTTCATCCTTCACAAAGAACGCGCATGCCCGCCCGCGCCGACGCGCGTCCGGCGGATGGCGTTCGAGGTCCCGCCATGTCCCGCCTCCTCGAATCGGGCGCCCTCGCGCTCGCCTTCAGCCTGTCTGCCTGCCAAGCCTGCCGCGCGCAGGCGGGTCCTGACCGCGTCGAGCTCGCCGAACTCTCGGTGAGCGGCGCGGCCGCCGGTTCGGTCACCGTCCCGAGCGTCGCCGCGCAACGCGCGGCCGTGAACGCCACCGTCGGCTCCGTCGCCTTCGTCGACGCGGCGGAGTTCCAGGACCGCTACGCCAACACGCTCCGCGACGTCCTCAAGGACACCCCCGGCGTGTTCGTGCAGGAGCGCTACGGGCAGGAGTTGCGCCTGTCGGTGCGCGGCTCCGGCATCTCCCGCGGCTTCCACCTGCGCGGGATCGAGGTGCTCCAGGACGGCATCCCGTTCAACCTCGCCGACGGCAGCGGCGACTTCTACCAGATCGACCCGTTGGCCCTGCGCTCGGCCGAGGTCTACAAGGGCGGCAACGCGCTGACCTTCGGTGCGACCACCCTCGGCGGCGCGGTCAACTTCGTCACGCCCACCGCCTACACGGCGTTTGCCCCGAACATCCTGCGGATCGACGGCGGCAGCTTCGGCACCATCCGCGAGAATTTCCAGGCCTCGCGCATCTCCGGCCCGGTCGACGTGCTGATCAACGGCACGATCACCAATGCCGACGGTTTTCGCGATCACGAAACCCAGCGAACCCAGAACTTCAACGCCAACCTCGGCTACCAGATCGCGCCGGGCGTGGAGACGCGCTTCTACGCGGGCGTCTACCTCACCGACCAGAAGCTGCCCGGCACGCTGAGCCTGTCCGACGCCCTGAACGACCCGACGCGCGCCAACCCGACGGCGATCACGATGAACCAATCGCGAAAAGTCGAGACCGAGCGGATCGCCAACCGGACCTCCTTCGTGCTGGACGTGGGCAAGCTCGACATCGACACCTGGGCGATCCACAAGTCCCTATACCACCCGATCTTCCAGGTGATCGACCAGGACGGCTGGACCTACGGCCTCGCGCCGCACTGGGCCGGCACGTTCGATGTCGCGGGCTTCCGCAACGACACGATCCTGGGCCTGCGCGCCTTCGCGGGGCAGAACTCGGCGCAGCAATACGTCAATGTTCAGGGGCAGCGCGGCGCGCAGACGCTGAACGCGGTCCAGAGCGCCTCGAACCTGGAGGCCTACGGCGAGAACCGCTTCTGGTTCCTGCCCGACGTGGCGCTGATGACGGGCGCCAAGCTGTTCTCATCGAACCGGACCTACAGCAACAAGGGCGGCTTCACCGGGGCGAGCCGGCTCCTCTCCTACGCCAACGAGACCTACGAGGGCGTCAACCCGAAGGTCGGCCTGCTCTGGCAGCCGCTGCCCGATATCCAGGTCTTCGGCGATGTGACCCGCTCGCGCGACGTGCCGGATTTCGGCGACCTCGTGCAGACGAACACCCTCAACACCACCTTCGTCCCGCTGCAGGCGCAGCGGGCCTGGACCTACGAGGCCGGGTCGCGCGGGCGGATCGACCGGCTGTCCTTCGACGTGACGCTCTATCGCTCCGAGATCCGCGACGAGCTGATCAACTTCAACACCGCGCTCGGCGCGGCGATCAACCTGCCGGCGGCGACCTTCAACGCACCCCGCACGCGTCATCAGGGGGTGGAGGCCGCAATCACCCTCGACCTCGTGCGCGACCTCTCCGGTGCCGGGGATACCCTGTCGGTCGGCCAGATCTGGACGCACAACGACGTCCGGTTCGTGAACGACCCGGTCTACGGCGGCAACCGCATCGCCGGCATCCCGACGGACGTGCTGCGCACGGTGCTGCGCTACGCGCATCCGAGCGGCGTCCACGTCGCGCCGTCCGTCGATTGGGTGCCGCAGGGAGCGTTCGCCGACCACGCGAACACGCTGAAGGTGCCGGGCTACGCGCTCCTCAACGTCGAGGCCGGGATCGACTTCGCCAACGGCGTGTCTGTGTTCGTCGATGCCCGCAACCTGACGGACGCCCGCTACGTCTCGGACATCTCGGTCGTGGCCAATGCCGGCGCCGTGGCGGGCGGCCCGGTGGCGTTCTACCCCGGCAACGGCCGGTCGGTGTTCGGGGGCGTGCGCGCCTCGTTCTGAGGCTCACACCCCGAACAGGACGGCGTGCATCGTGCGGCCCGGCACCAGGGTGAACAGGCCGGTAACGATCAGCGCGCCGGAAAACAGGCCGATCATCGTCCAGCGATGGGCCGCGATCCGCCCGGATCGGGCGAACGCGACGCCGAGCACGAGCATCGTCAGGGTGAACAGCGACAATCCGTGAATCCAACTGAACGGGCCGACCTGGCGCAGCCCGTGGATGCCGAACGAACTCAGCGCCACCAGCGCCAGGAGGCCGACCCAGGCCCTGCCGAGGATGCGATGGGGCCGCCGTCCCTTCGGCAGGACGAACTGTGCGGCGCCGAGGGCGATCGCGAGGAAGGCTGCCAGCGCGTGGGCCTGCACCAGCGGACCGGCGGCGGCGAGCGGAGCAAGCGTCATGTCCGGCTCCGTCGCGCACGGCACGCGGCTCGTCCCGGCATGGCGGATCTCCCGTTTGCTACTATGTTGGCGTGAGCAACATGGAGATGATTGTTGGCGCTGTCAACATCTGACGACGCGGGGCGCTACCATCACGGCGATCTGCGCCGTGCGCTGCTCGACGCCGGCGCGCGCCTGCTGAGGGCAGGTGGGGTCGACGCCGTGACCCTGCGCGAGGCCGCGCGCGCCGCGGGCGTCTCGCACAACGCGCCCTATCGGCACTTCGTCAGCCGCGAGGCCCTGCTGGCCGCGGTGTCGGCGGAAGGCTTCCGGGACCTGCGCCGGCGGTTGGAAGCGGCCGATGGCGGTCCGAAGGCGAACGCCATCGGCCTCGGTCACATCTACCTGCGCTTCGCCGCCGAGGAACGGCCGCATTTCCTGCTGATGTTCGGCGGCGTCATCGACAAGGCGGATTTTCCCGATCTCGCCGAGGCCGCTGCCGCCGCGCTCGCCGTCCTCGATCGGGCGGTGAGCGGCGGCGGCGCGGAATCCGCGGCGGCCGAAACGCTGCGGGCCTGGGCCCTCGTCCACGGCCTCGCCCACCTCGTGGCCGAGCGTCAGATCACGCCCGAGACCGCGCGCGCCGTGCTCGGCGAGGAACCACGCCCACCGTTCCGATGAGACGTGGACCGTTAAGGTTATCGACAGGTTATCCCGCCGCGGGACCGGGATCGGCGCTAGGATTGCGCCCAGCCTCGCGAGCGGACCGGGCGCGTTCCGGTTCGGAACGGAAGAGCAGGCCGGCAGCGGCGCAGGAGGCGGAATGAACGGCCACGATGTCACGTTTCGGGACGAGCAGGACTGGGTCGATTTCGGCCGGACCTACGTCGCCTCCGAGGCCTTCCGGACGCTGTTCCATCAGGGCATGGGGCTCGTCGAGGAGACGGCCGCCTATCTCGACGGCGAGGGGCGCGACGAGTCGCGCCTGATCTCGCGCGACGCGACCCTCAGTTACGCCGCCGAGAGCATGCGCCTGACCACGCTGCTGATGCAGATCGCCTCCTGGCTGCTGGTCCAGCGCGCCGTCTCCGAGGGCGAGATGACGGCGAGCCAAGCGTTGCAGGAGAAGAACCGGGTGCGGCTCGCCGCGACGGACACCCCGAAGCCCGAGAGCTTCACGCTGCTGCCGGTCCGGCTTCAGAACCTCATCCTGCGGACGCGGCGCCTGCACGCCCGCATCCTCCACCTCGACGGGCTGATCTCGGACGACCGCCCGACGCCCTTCGCCCGCGAGAGCCCCGTCGCCGCGCAGCAGGGCCTGCTGCGCTCGGCCTTCCCGGCAGGCAAGGCCTGATCGGACCCCGCGATCTGCGGCGATCCTGCCTTCGACGAGAAAGGGCGACGCTGGAGGCGCCGCCCTTGCTGCTTGCGATCAGTCCCGAATACGGGCCGGGATCGCGTTCAGAAACTTACTTGCGGCCGACGAGATTGCCGAAGCGCGAGGTGAAGCGCGAGACGCGGCCGCCGCGGTCGAGCATCTTCTGCTCGCCGCCGGTCCAGGCCGGGTGGGTGAGCGGGTCGATGTCGAGGTTGAGGGTGTCGCCCTCCTTGCCGTAGGTCGAGCGGGTCCGGTACTCGGTCCCGTCGGTCATCACGACCTTGATGAAGTGGTACTCGGGGTGCTCGGTCCCCTTGGCCGTCTTCTTCTGGGCCTTGTCGGCCGGGCTCTTTGCCATGACGTTGGTCCTCGACGATGGCACGGATTCCGGAAACGCTGAGGGCGCAGCCCGTGAGGTCCGTGCGGGGAAACCTTGCGATCGGGCCGTTGCCACGAACCTCGCGTTCGTGCGAACCCCTCGTGCCACACCGACCGGCCCGCCGTCGCGGCCCGCGGCCTTTGAACGCGCGCAATCGGATGAAGGCGCGCGTATACCGCAGGCTCCGTTCGCTCACAAGCTTGCTTGACGCGTCGGTGGGAGCGCAAACACCAGAGGCGTGATGGCCCGCAAGACGAACCCGGCCGCGGACGGTCGCGACAAGGCCCCGCTCAGCTCCCTTCGACCGCTGTTCCCGTTCGCGGCTGCCTATCGCGGCCGCATCCTCGCCGCCTTCCTGTCGCTGCTGGCCGCCTCCGCCGCCACGCTCACGGTGCCGATCGCCATGCGCCGGGTGATCGATCACGGGTTCTCGCCCGAGGGCGAGAGCATGATCAACGCGTACTTCCTGGCGCTCCTCGGCGTCGTCGCGGTGCTCGCCCTGTCGAGTGCGGCCCGGTACTACACCGTCGTGACGCTGGGCGAGCGCGTGGTCGCGAACCTGCGCACCGCCGTGTTCCGGCAACTCACGCTGCTCGATCCCGCCTTCTTCGACCGCACGCAGTCGGGCGAGATCGTCTCGCGGCTCACCGCGGACGCGACGCAGGTGAAGGCCGTGTTCGGCGTCGCGATCTCGATCCTCCTGCGCAATCTCTTCCTGTTCCTCGGCGCGGTGGTGATGATGGTGATCACCAGCCCGAAGCTGTCGGTGCTGGTGCTGGTGGCGATCCCGTTCATCGTCTTCCCCCTGATCGTCTCGGGGCGCGGGGTGCGCCGCCGTTCGCGCGCCGCGCAGGACCGGCTCGCCGACGCGTCGGCCTACGCCGCGGAAGCGGTGGGCGCAGTGCGCACCATGCAGGCCTTCGGCATGGGCGCCGCCACGGCGGACCGCTTCGGCACCGCCTCCGAGAACGCCTACGCGGCGGCCGGCGAGTCCATCCGCGCGCGCGCCGTTCTGACGGGCGTGGCGATCTTCCTGATCTCGGCCTCCGTCGTCGGGGTGATGTGGTACGGCGCCCAAGGCGTGCTCGCCCACACGATGAGCGCCGGCCAGCTCTCGCAGTTCGTGCTCTACGCGGTGTTCGGCGCCAGTGCGCTGGGACAGCTCTCCGAGGTCTACGGCGAGCTTGCCCAGGCCGCGGGCGCGGCCGAGCGCCTCGGCGAGATCCTGGCCGCCCAGCCGGCGATCCGGGCGCCGGCCGATCCGCTGCCGCTGCCGGTCCCGCCGCGTGGGGCGGTGAGCTTCGAGGCGGTGCGCTTCGCCTACCCGACCCGCGACCGGACCGCGGCGCTCACCGGCATCTCCTTCGCGGCAGCACCCGGCGAGCGCATCGCGCTGGTGGGACCCTCGGGTGCCGGCAAGACCACGGTGCTGCAACTGTTGCTGCGGTTCTACGATCCGCAGGCGGGCCGCGTGCTGGTCGACGGCGTCGACATCGCCCGGGTCGACCCGGAAGCCCTGCGCGCGCGCCTGTCGCTGGTGCCGCAGGACCCGACCGTGTTCTCGGGCTCGGTCCTGGAGAACATCCGCTACGGCCGGCCGCAGGCCACCGAGGACGAGGTCCGCCGCGCCGCCGAGCTCGCCAACGCCGACGGCTTCATCCGCGCCCTGCCGCAGGGCTACGGCACGCCGGTGGGCGAGCGCGGGGTGACGCTGTCGGGCGGCCAGCGCCAGCGCGTCGCCATCGCCCGCGCGATCCTGAAGGACGCGCCGATCCTGCTCCTCGACGAGGCCACCTCGGCGCTGGATGCCGAGAGCGAGCGCGCGGTGCAGTCGGCCCTCGACGGCCTGATGCGGGGACGCACGACGCTGGTCATCGCCCACCGGCTCGCCACGATCCGCGCCGCCGACCGCATCCTCGTCCTCGACGAGGGCCGGATCGTCGAGGACGGGACGCACGAGAGCCTGCTGGCGCAGGGCGCCCTCTACGCCCAGCTCGCCGCCCTCCAGTTCACCGATGCGCTGGACGAGACCGCCCGCGGCAAGGGGCCGCGCCTGCGCAGCATGACCATGCCGGCGGCGGAATAGCCTCCTCGCCGATGCTCGATCTCGATCGCTTTCCCCGCCTCGCGCTCCTGGATCGACCGACCCCCATCCAACCCCTCGACCGGTTGTCGGCCCACCTCGGTGCCGCGCTGAACGGGGTGCGCATGTTCGTGAAGCGCGACGACGTGGCCGGCATCGGCGGCGGCGGCAACAAGCTGCGCAAGCTCGAATTCCTCCTCGGCGCGGCCCGGGCCGAGGGGGCCGACACGGTGATCACCGTCGGCGCCCTGCAATCCAACCACGCCCGGCTGACGGCGGCGGCCGCCGCCCGCGCGGGCTTCGCCTGCGAGCTGTTCCTGACCCGCAGCGTCCCGCGCGACGACCCGGCCTATACCGGCAACGGCAACCGCTTCCTCGACGACCTGTTCGGCGCCCGGGTGCACGAACTGCCGGGCGATGCCGATTCCTGGGCCGCGGCCGAGGCCCGTGCCGATGCGCTGCGGGCCGAGGGACGGCGCGTCTACGTCTTCCCGTCCGGCGGATCGAGCCCGGTCGGCTGCCTCGGCTACGCGGCCTGCGCCGCCGAGATTCTCGCGCAGAGCACCGCGATGGGCGTCGCCTTCGCCCGCGTCCTCGTCGCCAACGGCAGCGCCGGCACCCACGCCGGCCTCGCCGCCGGACTCTTCGCGGTGGGGCGCGACCCGCGGCTCGCGAAATCCTACGCGGTGCTCGCGACGCAGGCGCACGCCGAGGCCGAGACTCTGGCCAAGGCGAACGCGACGCTCGCCCTGCTGCGGCCCGGCGCGGTCCTCTCGTCCGCCGACATCGTCATCGACGGCGGCCATCGCGGCTCCGGCTACGGCATCCCCACCGACGGGATGCGCGAGGCGGTGCGGATGATGGCGCGGAGCGAGGGCGTCCTGCTCGATCCGGTCTACAGCGGCAAGGCATTCGCGGGATTGCTGTACGACGTGCGCAGCGGCCGCTACCGGCCGGGCGACGCGGTGCTGTTCCTGATGACCGGCGGCGTGCCGGGGCTGTTCGCCTACGCGTCCGCGTTCGCGAACGCCGAGAGATAGGCAGGAACGCCCGGCGCCTGCGCCATCACCGCTCGGTAAGCTTCATCTCGATCCGGCGGTTCTTCGCGTAGGCGTCGTCGCTGGTGCCGGGATCGAGCGGCTGGAACTCGCCGAACGCGCCGGCGAGCAGCCGCTGCGGCGGGAGGCCCTTGCCGGCCAGGTACTGCACGACCGCGATGGCGCGCGCGGCCGACAGCGACCAGTTCGATGGGAACTGCGCGCTGGCGATCGGCCGCGAATCGGTGTGGCCGTCGACCCGCAGCACCCAGGGCAGGTCGGACGGGATCTGCTTGGCGAGGTCGAGGATCGCGCCCGCGATCCGGTCGAGTTCCGGCCCGGCCTCGGGCTTGAGCGTGGGAGACCCTGCCGGGAAAAGCACCTCGGATTGCAGGACGAAGCGGTCGCCAACGACGCGGATGTCGGTGCGGTTGCCGAGGACCTGACGCAGGCGCCCGAAGAAGTCGGAGCGGTAGCGCGCCAGTTCCTGCACCTTCTGGGCGAGCGCGACGTTCAGGCGGCTGCCGAGATCGGCGATGCGGGCTTGGCTCTCGCGGTCCCGGCTCTCGGAGGCCGCGAGCGCGTCCTCCAGGGCGGCGAGCTGACGGCGCATGGCGGTGATCTGCTCGTTCAGGATGTCGATCTGCGACAGCGCGCGCCCCGTTGCACCGCGCTCGGCCTGAAGCTGCTTGTCGAGGTCGCTCGCCTGCCCTTGCGTCGCGGTGTTGGCCGAGGCCTGGGCGCGCGCCCGGTCGCGCTCGGCCTCAACGCCGAGGAGCGTGTTGCGCAGGGTCTGTGCCGTCTCCTCCTGCCCGCGCCGGTTCGAGCGCTCCAGGGCCAGGAGGTCGGTGAGGTCCACGATCTGGCGGTTGAGGCGGGCGAGCACCGTGTCGCGCCCGGTCAGCTCCTGCGACAGGAAGAACTGCCCGACGACGAAGATCGTCAGCAGGAAGACGACCGCCAGCAGCAGCGTCGCGAGCGCGTCGACGTAGCCCGGCCAGACGTTGAGGGTACGCTCGCGCCGGACCGCGCGCGAGGCCACGTCAGCGTCCCTCCCGCGGGGGCGGGAGCGACGCCGATCGATTGTTAAGTCGCATTTTCTTCACGCGAACCGGCCTCCACTTCGCTTGAAAATGCTCTCAAACCCGCTCCCGGCCGAGCCGGTCGAGCACCTGCTTCATCTCGCGCTCGCGGCCGGCCTGCGCCTCCACCCAGTCGCGGATCATCTGCTGCTCGGCGCGCATGTGCTGGACGAGGCCCTGGATGCCCTCGGCGAGGTTGGTCATCGCCTGGGTCGCGGCCCGTCCGTTGGCGCCCTCCGACACAACCTCGGTGAGCCGGTCCACGGCCTCCTTGAGGGCCGCGGCCGCCGCCGGCTCCTCGGGCGCCCGCACGATCGCGGCCGGCGCTGCCGTCTCCACGCCGGAGACCAGCCAGTCCTCCAGCTCGTTGTGGAAGCGCGCGTGCGCCTGACCGGCCTGGAGGTCGAGGAAGCCGGTGATGAGCGAGCTCGCGAGCCCGAACAGCGAGGCGGAGAAGGCGAGGCCGATGCCGCTCAACGGTACGGCGAGGCCGTTCTTCAGCTCGTCGAACATCACGCTGGCATCGCCCCCGCCGCGCATCGACTTGATGACCGAGCCGACCGCCGACAGCGTGTCGATCAGGCCCCAAAACGTGCCGAGCAGGCCGAGCAGGATCAGGATGCCGGCGATGTAGCGCAGGATGTCGCGGCCCTCGTCGAGGCGCGCGGCGACGGTGTCGAGGTAGGCGCGCACGCCCGCGACCGTCTCACCCGCGCACCGTGCCCGGATCGCGGGGACGAGGGGTCCGAGCAGGCTGGGCGCGCCCTTCGGCGCCTCGCCCCGGGCCACGGCGTTGACGTAGGCCGTCTCCTGAAACAGCCGGACCACCTGCCCGAAGGCGAGCAGCACCGCGATCAGCAGCACGCCGAGGATCAGCCCGTTGAGGCCCGGGTTGGCCTGGAAGGCCGGGGTGATCTGCCGGAACAGGATGAAGGCGAGGAAGCCCACCAGGATCAGGAAGACCAGCATCCGGATCAGGTAGATGCCGGGCCGCGCGATCGGCACCTGTTCCTGGACTGTCGTTTGGGCGGCCATCGGTCGCGACTCTTGCAGGGCGGGAGGCGCAGGACCGTTTCACGCACGCAAAACAGCGGCCTCCTCGAACAGGTCGGCACTGTGGCGGCAGGCTCGGTCGCGATCAAGCCGCAGGACGACTGATCCGAAGGCGGTCGTCCCCTAATCCCAGTCGCGCGGCCACGTTTCCTCGAGATGCGGACCGAGGCGCACGGCCGCGACCCGCATCGCCAGCCCGGCCGCGTCGGTCTCGACGGCGATCCCGCAGAGCGTGCCCGGCCCTTGCGCCGCTTCCAGGCGCGCGCCCGGCGTCTTCTGGAGGAAGCGGCGCAGGGGCTCGTCCTTCTGCATGCCGAGCACCGAATCGTAGTCGCCGCACATGCCCGCGTCCGACAGGTAAGCGGTGCCGCCGGGCAGGATGCGGTGATCGGCGGTCGGCGCGTGGGTGTGGGTGCCGACGACGAGGCTCGCCCGCCCGTCGAGGAAGACGCCGAAGGCCTGCTTCTCGCTGGTGGCCTCCGCGTGCACGTCGACGATGACGGCGTCCGCCGCCTCGCCCAGCGGGCAGGCGGAGAGTTCGCGCTCGACCGCCGCGAAGGGATCGTCCATCGCGTCCAGGAAAATCCGGCCCATGACGTTGACCACGAGCACGCGGGCGCCGGAGCGCGTCTCGACGATCGCGGCGCCGCGGCCCGGCGTGCCGGCGGGGTAGTTCGCCGGGCGGATCAGCTTGGGCTGGCGACTGATGAAGACCAGGGCCTCGCGCTGGTCGAAGGTGTGGTTGCCGAGCGTCACCGCGTCGGCGCCGGCCCCGAGGATCTCGTCGCAGATCGCCTCCGTGATGCCGAAGCCGCCGGCCGCGTTCTCGCCGTTGACCACGACGCAGTCGAGGCGCCAGCGCTCGCGCAAGCCCGGGAGCCGGTCGGTGACGGCCCTGCGGCCGGGCCGTCCGACGACGTCGCCGAGGAAGAGCAGGCGCATCGCCCTAGGCTTCGATCAGGGAAACGGGGCCGGCCTCGGTCACGACATGGTCGAGGGGCCGGTCGTGCGGCTCGGACGGGACGCGCGCGATCTCCTGCGCGGAGAAGGCGATGCCGATCGTCAGGACCGGGCCGAGACGCGACAGGCGCGCGATCGCCCGGTCGTAGTAGCCGCGGCCGTAGCCGACGCGGTGCCCCCGACGATCGAAGGCGGCGAGCGGCACGATCAGGGCGGTCGGATCGAGGGCGGGAAGGTCGTCGCGCGGCTCGCTGAGGCCGAAGGCGCCGGGAACCAGCGCCTCGCCCGCCCGCCACTCGCGGAACAGGAGGCCGTCCGGCGTGACCTTCGGCAGCGCGACCCGCTGCCCGCGCGCGAAGAGCCGCTCGATCAGCGGGCGCGGATCGACCTCGCTGCGGATCGGCCAGAAGGCGCCGACGAGGGCCGCGTCGGACAGGCCCGCGACCGCCATCGCCCACTCGGCCACGGCGAGGGCGCCGGAACGCCGCGCCTCCGGATCGAGGGCATCGCGCCGCAGGAGGGCCGCGCGGCGGAGTTCGGCCTTCTCCGAGGCTGACGAGGAGATCGAGTGCGGAGCCACGTGAGCCGTTGGAGGATCGATCCCGGGAAACCTACAGAGTAGGTGGGCGCCGTGTTGACCAAGTCCAGGGACGAGGCCAGGGACAGCTCCCGGGGGAGTCGATAAGGCCCCGGGGAAAGTGCTCCTGACGGACTCTGCAGCCCCGCCCATCCCATGTAGCGGTGGCATCGGCGGCGCGCCAGGGGTTCACTCCTGCAAAGGCATCCGGCGAACCGAAATTCAGTGGGCGAGCAGGCCGCGGAGGCGAGGCGAGCGCACCGATCCGTCGATGCATTCCAGCGTCTCGGATCGGTTGAGGGTGTGGATGCGGTTGCCGGGCCATTCGGGCCCGGCGCGCAGCAGCGTCTCCACGGTCTGTCCGTAACCGTCGTCGTCGAGGCGATCGATCCGGGCGAGGGCGAGCGCGCGGCCGTAGCCCTCGGTGCAGTCCTGAACGGGACGGATCAACCGGCCGCCGCGCGCGGCGATGCGCCCGGCCGGCCGCGCCGAGGCGACATCGACCAGCACCGGGTTGTGGGCATGCGGCGTCCAGGGTCCGCGGAAGTCCGGCGCCGACCAGAGGTGGAGCGCGTCCGAATACGATCCGCTGCCCAGCGGCGCTCCGAGCGGTGCGTCGCGGACCGTGGCGAACATCCACCACCGGCCGGCATGCTCGACCAGCGTCGCATCGCTCGCGACCACGCCGGAGACGAGCGTCGCCTCCTTCACCCAGCCCCGGGGATAGGCCGCGGCGCGGTAGAGGTCGATCGTGCCGGCGCTCCCCGTCTCCGGCACCATCCAGGCGATCCCGTCGCGGACGAAGACGAAGGGATAGGAGAGGTGCTCCGCCTCCTCCAGCACCGGCTCGGGCCGCCCGACCGGACCGGCCGGGCCGAACCGCACCGCGGAGACGATGCCCTTGCCGAGCGCGTGGACGAATTCCTCGACGAACACCCAGGATTCGCCGCGGTGATCGAGGGGGAACGGGTCGGCGTAGAAGCGCCGGCCGTCGTCGGGCAGGTCGCGCCACCCAGTCCCGGGATGGCGGCGCAGGTCGATCAGGTCGGGTCCATCGAGGCGGCGCCAGCCGACCCGCCAGTGCGGAGCGTTGTAGCAGAGGTGGTAGAGCCGCTGCGCGATGGCGTGCGCCAGCATCCGTCCCGTCCGCGCCAGGACGCGTCCGGGCGGCAGGCAGGCCGGGGCGAGACTGGTGCGGGACCGGACGGGATCGAGGCCGCCCTGGTCGCGGCCGGCGAGCGCGGCGGCGACGAGCGAGACGGTGCGCATCAGCGCGTCGTCGAACGAGGTCAGGATGATCCCGCGCCGCTCGGTTCCGACACGACCGGATGCGACGAGGCGGTCGCGGTCGTGAAGGGCGATCACCGGGGCGTGGCCCGCCAGCAGGCTGGCGAGCAGGCCCGCCGCTCCGGGCAGCCCATCGAAGGACAGGCGCCAGACCGGCACCGGCCCGACCGCCGGGACATCGCCGCACAGGTCGATGATCAGGTCCGGCGCGTCGATGCCGGGTTGCGGCCACGCCGACGTGTCCGAGGCCGGGACAGGCGACGACGCGCCGTTGCGCGGCAGGCGATGGATCAGGGCCTCCAGCGCGAACAGCAGATCGGCGTTGGCCGGCCACGGGTCCGGCCCGGGACGCGCATCCACCTCGATCGCGACGGCGCCGTGACGACCGGCAGGGTCGGCGATCCGGCGGAGCAGGAGCGCGTGCCACAGGCGCGGCCTCCGCCCATCGAGACGCAACCTCAGACGCATGCCGGCGGCCGTTTCTCCATGGCCGTCCCGACGGGAGGCCAAATCTCGCGAGCGACGCCGCGGGCTCCGGACCTAGCCGGACGGTCGAGCGGCGGAGGCTCGGTGCGAGCCCCCTGATCGACGTCTACCACCGACTTTGTGACCGGGAGCATAACCCGGGAAACCGAACCATCCCTCCAGGCGCAATTAACCTTCGCCCGAAGAAGCAACCTCGCCGGTGGGGGTCCTACGCAGTCTTGAGGGATTTTCATTCTCTCGCGCGTCTCTTGCTGTGGAAGATCGGGCGTCCGTAGAACTGACCCGATCCGAGACGACGGTGCCGGCCGTGGAACAGATGAGCAGAAACCTTGCCGTCGCGGCCTGGATGGAACCGATGGTTCCGGATCGGGCAGCGGCATCCAAGCCCGACACGAGCGCCGAACTCGGCGACCTGTGGCGCATCCTGTTCCGCCGCCGGACGCTCATCCTCGCCACCGCCCTCCTCCTCGGCCTGTCGGCGCTGGCCTACGCCCTCGTCACGCCCTCGCTCTACACCGCGACGGCGCAGATCCTGATCGATCCCCGCGACCGCGTGGTGGTGAGCAACGACATCAATCCCGGCGCGCTGGCGCCCGACGGCGGCGTGACCCAGGTCGAGAGCCAAGTCCGCGTCATCGAATCGGATACGGTCCTGGGCCGCGCGATCGCGGAGGCCGGGCTCGATCGCGACCCGGAATTCGGCGCGGCCGAGACGGGGATCGTCGGGCGCACCCTGCGCGCCCTGCGCGAGAGCGTCCTCGGCCCGGTCACCGAGCGGCCGGTCGATACCCGCGGCACGTCGCTCGACCGGCTCCGGCGCAGGCTCGCGGTCAAGCGCGCCGACAAGGTGTTCGTCGTCGACGTGATCGTCACCACGGCCGACCCCGACAAGGCCGCCCGCATCGTCAACGCCATCGCGAAATCCTACCTGTCCGACCAGTCGGAGGCCCGGGCCGAGGGCGCGCAGCGCGCCTCGGGCGAGCTGCGCGGCCGCCTCGATGCCCTGCGCGAGGCGGTCAACAAGGCCGACATGCGGCTCGAGGACTACAAGGCCAGGAACGGGCTGATCGCGTCGAGCGGACGCCTCGTCGGCGAGCAGCAGCTCACCGACAGCAACGCGCGGGTGGTCGCCGCCCGCACCCGCACGGCGGAGGCCCGCGCCCGGCTCCAGGGCATCAAGGATGCCCGCGGCAAGCCGATCGCCGGAGCGACGCCGGAGGCGATCCAGTCCTCCGTCGTCGAGCGGCTGCGCAGCCAGTACGCGGAGCTCGCGAGCAAGGAGGCCGACCTGCGCACCAATCTCGGCGAGCGCCATCCGTTCATCGCCGCGACGCGCGCGCAGATGCAGGACGTGCGCAAGCTCATCGACGGGGAGCTCGGCCGGATCGCGCAGGCCGCCGAGACCGAGTACCAGCGGGCGCTCGCCAACGAGCGGACGCTCACCGCCGACCTGGAGCGCCTGCAGAAGCAGTCGGCGACCGTCGCGCAGTCCGGCATCCGCCTGCGGGAGCTCGAACGGGACGTCGATGCCAGCCGGACCGTCTACAACACCTTCCTCGTGCGCTCGCGCGAGATCAAGGAGCAGACGGGGATCGACACCACCAACGCCCGGGTCATCACCTGGGCGCGACCGCCGCTGGACAGCTCGTGGCCGCCGCGGCTGTTCCTGGTGCTGGCGGCCTCGCTCGCCGGCCTCGGCCTCGGCACCGGCTTCGCCCTGGTGCGGGAGTACGCCGAGCCGACGGTGCTGTCGCAGCGCCAGCTCGAACGGCTGTCGAACGCGCCGGTGGTCGCCACGCTGCCGCGCCTGCGCCGGATGACCGACGGGGCGAGCGCCCAGGCTGCCGGCTTCACCCTCGACCACCTGTTCGAGACCAGCACAGGCGGGGGACGCTCGCTCAGCATCCTCGTCACCTCGGGCGAGGCGGACGACGCCGACCGCAAGGCGGCGATCGACCTGCTCGCGTCGGTGGCGGTCGCGCGCGGAAACCGCGTCCTCGTCGTCGACGCCGACATGCGGATCGACGGTTCGACCGTCGGCGGGCTCCTCGACGTGCTGCGCGGGGAGCAGAGCCTCAACGCCGTCGCCCGGCACGACCCGGCCACCGGCGCCCGCCGGATCGGGTTGGGCGACACCCACAAGCCGGTGCGGGACGCCTTCCTGCGCACCAACGTCGAGCGCTTCCTCGCCGGCGTGAAGGGCCGCTACGAGCTGGTGATCCTCGATGGCGGCGTGCTCTCGGAGAACCTGCGCATCGGCCCCGTCGCCGCAGCGACCGACCGGCTCCTGCTGATCGTGCGCAACGGCGCGACGCGCCAGCGCGACCTCCTGAACCTCGTCGGCACCTCGGAGGCGCTCGGCCGCCCGATCTCGGGGTCGCTGCTCGTCGACGCCCGTGCAGCGGGCTGAGGCGCCCGTGTCGACCCGCGCGTACAGGCATCCCCCGCCGACATCTGTGGGGCGGCGCGAGTCACGGGCGTTTCCGCTCCCCTTGCCGGCACGCGCCGAGTCCTGGGCCCTCGTCGGCCTCGCGCTCGTCACCTGCGGCGTCTCGGGCGGAATGCTGTGGGTGCTCGGGATCAACTACGACGGCATCACCGGCTCGGCGGCGCAGAAGGTCCACCCGGCGACCTACCTCGCGGTGCTGCTGTTCGCCTGGACGATGCTGCGATCGGGCAACCCGGTCGTGCCCCTCGTCAGGGCGGCCGAGCGGCGTCCCGGGGGCGTGCTGCTCTGCCTGTGCAGCGTCGGGCTGCTGGCGTTCATCGCCCTGCGGGGCGGCACCGGGCTTGCCGGCTCGCTGGACACCTACCTGCTCACCGGGTTGTGGGTCATCCTGCTCGCGGAGCGCGACGCGATCACGATGCGCCGCATCGCGGTCGTGGTCCACGCCGTCATGCTGGCCAACGCCGTCCTCGGCCTCGTCGAGTTCGCCGGCGGCCAGCGCTTCTTCCCCTTCCGCATGGACGGGATGGTGTTCGAGACCGACACCCGCTCGGCCGCGCTGCACGGTCATCCGCTCGCCAACGCGACGCTGACGGCCTGCTACGTTCTCGCCCTGTGCTCCGGCGGCGGCCAGATCAAACCGGCGCTGCGCGCCGGGCTCGTCGCCCTGCAGCTCGTGGCGCTGATCACCTTCGGCGGTCGCTCCGCGACGGTGGTGACGCTGGTCCTCGGCGGCGCATCCGCGCTCTTCGTCCTCAACCGAACGCTCCGCAGCGGCCGCGTGCCTCTACTCGGCGCCGCGGTCGCCGTCTTTCTCCTGACGATGGTGCCGATCGCCGTCGGCGCGTTGGCGGTCGGCGGCTTCTTCGATGCGCTGCTGGGGCGCTTCGTCTCGGACGGCGGCAGCGCCAACGCCCGCGTCGAGATGCTGGCGATCTTCGACGCGATCCCGTTGCGCGACCTGCTGGTCGGCCCGGACCCCAAGATCGTCGACACGCTGCGGCGGATGAACGGCCTCGAATGGGGCATCGAGAACCCGGTGGTGGAGAACCTGCTCTACAACGGCATCGCGATGACCCTTCTGCTGACGGCGGCGTTGGCGCTGTTCCTGTTCGAGGTCGCGCGCAACTGCCGGCGCGGCGCCGGCCTGCCGATCCTCGCCTTCGTCGTCCTGATCAACACGTTCGAGAGCATCGGCGGCAAGACCACCATGCTCGCCAAGTTCGCGCTGATGCTGCTGGTGCTCTACCCGCGCGGGTCCGTCAGCGGCCCGGCGGCATCGTCAGGCCGAGGGCGGCGATGAGCGCGGGATCGATGCGGTGGGCGTCGTCCATCAGGCCGAGCCCGTCGAACAGGTTCCAGAACGCCCAAGGAAAGCCCGCGGCCTCCGCGCTCTCGCGCACGTCGCGGACGTAGCGCGCCCGGTCCGGGGCCTTGGCCGCGACGTAGCGGGCATCGCTCCGCAGCGCCCCGAACTCCCCCATCAGGATGCACCGCGGCGGGACGCCGTAGAGGTCGGCCCAGGTTCTGAGATCGGCGAGTTGCCGGTCGAGGTAGCCCCGGTCGGGGTCGGCGGCGAAGTACTCCCTCAGCTTCGCCTCGGTCGCCGCGTAGGCCGCCGCCTTGTCGGAGGCCGAGGTCTCGGTGTCGGCCCGCATGCGGGCGCGGACCGCCGCCAGCGTCTCGTCGAGGGTCCCTGAGCGGGCGGGCCAGGGCACGGCGTTCAGCGCCCGGTAGATCGGTTCGTCCCGCATCCACGGGGCGCCCTGGTGCGAGAACAGGTAAGGTTCGTAGAAGTGGAAGGTGAAGATCACCGGCGCCAGCGCGGCGAAGGCGGACGGATCGAGCGCGGTGAGGCCCGGTGCCAGGCCGCCGCAGGCGCCGGTCGCCACCAGCGTCACGGCGGGCGAGGCGCGCCGCGCGGCCGTCAGCAGGGCGGCCTGAACCCGGTTCCAGGCGGTCGCGCCGCAGGCCTGCGGCGGCTCGTTGACGGGCTCCAGGGCGATCCGGCCCGGGGCGCGCGCGCCGAACCGCCGGGCGAGCTCGGCAACGAGGTCGCGGTAGGCGGCAAACAGCGGCGCGGCGGTCGCGCCGTAGAAGTTGTCCGGGGTGAAGTGGTGGGTTGCCGCGTTGGCCTGGACGTTCAGGACCAGCGACAGCCGGCTCGCGAGGATCAGGTCGACGGCGGCCGCGAGCGTTTCGAGGAGCTGGGTCCGTCTTGCGCCGCCGAACGCCACGAACGGGCCGGGATCAACGGGCAGCCGGACGAAGTCGAAGCCGGCCTGACTCAAGCGGCGCAGGTCGTCGGCGGTCGGCACCGGCCGGTCCTCCTGGAACGGCGGCCAGTCGTAGTCCAGGCGCGGGGCCGGGAACTCGCGGGTCAGCGAGAACCACGGCCACAGGCTGATGCCGCGCCTCAAGGCGACCGGCTCCGGCGTCGCCCGGGAGGGACCCGCCGCAGCGAGGGCGAGCGCGCCGCCGAGCACGCTGCGACGGTCGGCGATCATTCCCGGCAGACCGGCTCCGCCGCGGCCTCCTCAGCCGCGCGGCGGTGGCGTTCCGAGGCGTCCGCGCAGGCGATGCCGGCGGCCGGTTCGGGTGGCCGGCGGCTCACGGGGGGGTAGCCGCCGAGCCGCCGGGCCTCGACCTCGTAGGCGGCCAGGATGTCGTCCCATGAGAAGGCCGCGGCGCGATGAAGGGCGGCGCGGCGCGCCCTTCGTACGGCCGCCTCGTCCGCGATCACCGTCGCGATCGCGCGCGCGCAGCCCGCCACGTCCGAGAAGTAGAACTGGTCCGCGCCCGCGGTGCCGCGGTTGAACGCGTTGTCGTGCGCGATCACCGCGTTGCCCGCCCACAGCGCCTCGATCAGCGACGGGTTGGTGCCGCCGACGGTGTGGCCGTGGAGGTAGGCGCGGGCGTGGTGGCGCAGCGCCCGCACCGTGCCGGGCTCGTAGATCGCTCCGGGAAACACCACGCCGTCGCCCGCAGCGGCCTGCACCGCGCGATGATAGGCGTTGGTTGGATCGAGGCGGCCCAGCACCACCAGCCGCAGGTCGCGCGGCCGGCAGGAGAACGCCTCGACGACGCTGAGGATGGTGTTGTCGGGCTCGATCCGGGCGATCGACACCAGGTAGCGGTCCGGTTCGAGCCCGAGCATCCGGATGGGCGCGTCGGAGACCGGCGGGATCGGATCGCCGCCGTAGGGGATCGTCGCGATCGCCCGGCGCGGCCGGCGCGTCGCGAGGTGGTCGGCGATCGCCGGGTGGTCGGCGATCAGGCGATGCGAGCTCCAGGCCGCGATCCACTCGCTCGCCCAGAAGAACGCGCGGATCGGCAGCGACCATTTCGGGCGCTTCCACTCGATGCCGTCCATGTTCGTCAGGATCTTCGCGCCGCGCAGGCGGAGATAGGGCAGGAACACCGCGCCGTTGTAGCCGAGCACGAGGCAGACGCCGCCGCGCCCGGCCGCGTCGTGGGCGCAGACCCCGTCGAACGCCAGCGTGGCGGCGGGTCCCTTGGCGGCCACCTCGACGGTGATCAGGTCGATCCCCCGCCAAGCCCGCGTGGACACCCGCGTCCGGACCCGCTCGACCTCGCGCTGGCAGTACACGCCGACGCGCCAGCCGCGCGCGACGAGTTGCAGGGCGAGCCGTTCCGCGAACGTCTCGAAGCCCCCGTGCGCCGCGGGGATGCCGCGCGTCCCAAGAATTAGGATCGCCGGCGCAAGGTTGCGCATGCATTCGCCCTTCCGGTTTTCAGCATCTTATTGTATGTCCCTGAACTTACCAAGGCATTTTCCCTCAAATACAACCATTGGTTGTATGTATTTGGAATTTTTCTACTTATGCGTTCAGAGCCTATACTGAGAACCGGGTTCCCGATTACGTACGATGATGCTCCGGCACCGTCAGCTTTCCGTGCGGCGCGGGAGGGACGTGCGGTGAAGCGCATCACCTGCGTGCATCAGGGCTACGAGCTCTACGGGTCCGACCGCAGTTTCTGCGAGACCGTTCGGACGATCCGCGAGGCGTACCCGCAGGCGTGGATCGACGTGGTGCTGCCGCGGGTCGGGCCGATCGTCGCGATGCTCGACGCGGTCGCCTCACGCATCGTCATCGAGCCGGTCTGGGTCCTGCGCCGCCGCAACCTCGCGCAGCTCGCCACGGTCGGTCTGGCGCGCCTGCCGATGGCGATCGCGCGCGCTCTGTGGCGCATCCGGGACAGCGACCTGGTCTACGTGAACACCACGGTCGTGGCCGACTACCTCCTCGCCGCGCGGCTGATGCCCGGCCGCACCGTCGTCCACGTGCACGAGATTCCGCAGGGGGCGGCCCTCAGGGTGCTCCGCGGCCTGATCCGCTGGAGCCGGGCCAACATCATCTTCAACTCGCGCGCCACCCAGGCCGCCTTCGCGATGCCGGGAGAGGCGACGGCGCGGGTGGTCTACAACGGCATCGCGGGTCCGGCGCAGCCGAACGTTGCGAGCTACGACGGCAGCCGCCCCTTACGCGTGCTGATGCTCGGGCGGATCAGCCGGATCAAGGGGCAGGAGGTCCTGGTCGAGGCGATCCGGCAATTGCCGCCCGCACTCCGGGCGCGGATCGAACTCAAGATCGTCGGCAGCGCCTTCGAGGACGACGCGCGGGAGATCGCGCTGGCGCGTCAGATCGCCGAGGCGGGCCTTGCCAGCCAGATCACGTGCGCGCCGTTCGTCGCCGACCCGGACGCCCTCTATCGCTGGGCCGACGTGGTGACGGTGCCCTCGCAACTGCCGGAATCGCTCGGTCGCGTCGCCATCGAGGCGCTGGCCTACGGCATCCCGCCGCTGGTCTCCGGCATCGGCGGCCTCACGGAGATCGTGGAGGACGGCGCAACCGGCTGGGTCGTGCCCCCGGGCAGCGCCGAGGACCTGTCGCGGGCGCTGGCGGGGATCGTGACGCGGCCGCAGGACTGGGCCCGGTTCCCCGCCGCCGCCCGCGCGCGCTACGAGCGCGTCTTCGACGAGGCGCTGGCGGCGGAGGGAATTTCCGGCATGCTGCGCCTGACCTTCCAGCGCGCGCAGGCGCCGACGCGCGAGACCCTTGCGCCCGGCCATGAGTCTTCGCAATCGCTCGGCTGAGGCGAGCGCGCAACCGGCCTCATCGTGCGTGCAGGCTCAGAGCCTGTTCGCCCCGATCCCGCTCATGATCGACGCTCAGGATCACGTGTTCCAACCGGCGGCTCTCACCCTGTGAGGTGCGGCGCGAGCCGCCTCGAAGGCGCCCTCCAGCGATCGCAAGGTTGCCCGGAAGCCTCCGCTTCGCCGCGGCGCTTCGGAACAAGGGGGAGACTTGGACAGCGTCGCTGCGACGGAGCATCGATCCCGCAATTTCAATCGACCGCGTTTTCAGGTCGCAACGGCTTCGATCGATCGTCCGGACGCGGCCGTATTTCCGAACCGAAAATCCGGTCAAGGTGCGGGCGATGTTCGTTTCGTAGCGTCAAGCTTGCTTCGATGAGCCAACGCTTCGTAAGCATTCTTGTGCGATCGTCAGGGCACGCGCGTTTCCATAGTCCTGCCGGCGCGGGTCGGGTCGGACACATCCGGCGTGCGGTGCATGGCCGGTGGCGATCGCCGCACGATGCCGCGGGATTGATCGTTCGGTCCGGTCACTGCGCTTCGAGCCTCCGCCCACGGACCGATCCATCGGCCCGCCCGGACACGGAAGACGGAACATGATCAACAGCTTCATCGAGGAGATCCTCGATCGGATCTCGGCGGCGAACCTCCTGGCGGCGGCCCTGCTCCTGGCAACGGCCCTGGGCTGCGCGCTGATCGCCTACTGGCGCACGGTCGAGCAGAAGTCCTTCGCCGAGTTCTTCGAGTTCCTGCTGCCGCACGAGGTGATCACCCACCCGTCGGCGCGTGCCGACCTGCTGTTCTACGTCACCCGCAAGGCGATCATGCCGTTCCTGCTGATCCCGGCCGGCGTCACCTTCGTCGTCGCCGTGGGCTACGCGACGAATCGCGTTCTCGGAACCCTGCTCCACATCGAGGAGCCGCTGCTCGGCGGTCCGCCCGGACCCGTCACCGTCGTCGTGTTCACGGGAACGATGCTGCTCGCCTACGACATCTCGTACTACCTCTACCACACGGCCCAGCACCGCTTCCCCTTCCTGTGGGAACTGCACAAGGTGCATCACTCGGCCGAGGTGATGGTCGGCATCACCAAGGACCGGGTGCACCCCCTCGACGAGTTGATGAACCGCGCCTGGGACGGCGTCATCCCGGGCATCTGCTTCGGATTGTGGACCCTGATCTCCCTCAACCCGGTCGAGGTGACGATCTTCGGCGTCAACGTCTACATCATGCGCAATATCTTGATGATGGACTTCGTGCGCCACACCCACTTCAAGATCTCGTTCGGCAGGCTCAACAACCTGATCCTGTGCCCGCACTGGCATCAACTGCACCACAGCACCAATCCGCGCCATTACGACAAGAATTTCGGGCTGCTGTTCTCGTTCTGGGACCGGGTCTTCGGCACGCTCTGCGTGCCCGAGCCGAACGAGACCTTCAAGTTCGGTCTCGTCGATCGCGACGTGCGCGACTACCAGTCCCTGTCGGGCCTCTACATCCTGCCGCTCAAGAAGATGTGGCGGGTGGTCAAGCGCCGCCTGCGCCCCCGCTCCGCCATCCGGCGGCCGCAGGAAGGCTCGCAGCCGTGAGCCTCGAGCGCATCGAGATCGTCCGCTCGACCGAGCGGCTGGCGGAGGTCGGGCCGGCCTGGATGGACCTGTGGTGCCGCGCCGGTGCCCTCGTCTTCCAGAGTCACGCCTGGATCGACGCGTGGTGGAGGACCGCGCCCGACCGCGACCGGCGCGCGCTCCAGGTCGTGCTCGCGTGGAACGGCGACCGGCTCGACGCCGTGCTGCCCCTGGCGACCTGCCGGCGCCGCGGCCTGCGCCTGCTCGAATGGGCCGCCAAGGACCACACCGATTACGGCGACGCGCTCGTCGCCCCCGGTCTCGATGGCGGCCTCCTACGGCGGATGTGGGCGCACCTGTCGGCCGCCGGCGGCTTCGACCTGATCTACCTCAACCGCCTGCTGCCCGACGCCAAGGCCCGCACCCTGCTCGGCCCGGCCGGAACGGCGGGCGTGCGCCTGCGCCCGAACCGTCGCAGCGAGGTGAGTTTTCGCGTTGCCGGCGCTTGGCCGACGGGGGATGCCTGGGTCGCGGCGCAGTCGAAGAAAACCCGCCAGAACTACCGCCGCGGCCAGAAGTTCATCGGCGATGCCGGCGTCCTGCGGTTCCGCCTCCTGCCGCCGGAGGAGCCGATGGCGCCGGTGCTGGCCCGCCTCGCCGAGTTGAAGCGGGCGTGGCTCGCGGGACACGACCTCGAATCGAACCTCTACGACGAGGGCGCGCTGGCGCTGGCCGCCCTGGTCCGGGTGCTGGCCGAGACCGGCCTGCTGCGCGCCTTCGTGCTCGAATGCGACGGCGTGATCGTCGCGGTGTCGATCAACTTCGTCCAGGCCGGCACGATGATGGCCTTCGTCACCACCTACGATCCGGCCTTCGAGCGCGGCTCGCCCGGCATGGTGCTGATGATGGACTACATCCGGTGGTCGATCGACCGGGGTCTTCACACCGTCGACTTCCTGTGCGGCGCCGAGGCCTTCAAGAGCCGCTTCGCCACCACCAGCGTTACCCTCGATTCGGTGATGGGGCGGCGCACCCTCCCCGGCGCGGCGGCGATGATGCTCGACTCGTGGAACCTCGCGGTGCGCGGCATGCGCCGCCGCGGCGCGGCGGCGTCTCCCCCGACAGGCGCGAGCGAGGCGGCTTGACTCAGGCCTGAGCCGGTACGTCCCGCGCCAGGGCGGCCCGGTCGAGCGCCGACGCACGCCCGTCAGGATGGCGCGCGCGGTCGTGGAAGGCCTTGGCTGACCACAGGGCAGTCGCGCATTCCGAGGCCGCGAGACCGATCAGGGCGAAGGCCGGTTCCAGGGTCATGAGCAGCGGCACCATGATCAGGAAGCCGATGCCCGCGCTCACGGTGGCCCCCGAGGCGATCACCCGGAACGCGGCGGAGGCCTCGAGGAAGGCCCTCGGTATCGCGTAGAGCAGCGACACCGTCACCACGCTCCAGACGCCCACGCCGATCCACGTCATCGGCTCGTGCAGGAAGCGTCCCTTGAACAGGTGCTGCTCGATGATCGGGAGCGCGGTCCACATCACGAGGCCGTAGGCGAGGCAGGCAAGCCCGATCAGACCGGTGCTGCGCAGCACGAGGCCGCGTGCCGCCCGCACGCGCCCTTGCGCCAGCAGGCCGGTGATCTCGGGAAGCACCATGTTGGCCAGGGCGCTCGTCGGGATGCGCAGGGGCGCGAACAGCACGAGGGTCGCCGCGACCGGCGCGTAGGCTTCCGGCCCGGCGAGGATTGCCAGCAGCAGCGTGAGGCCCTGCCCCTGGACGATCGTGCCGGTGACGCCGGCCAGCGACCACAGCAGGGTTCGCCCGATCGCGCGGTAGCGCCGGCGCATGCTCGGGCGGAACGACAATCGCACCGGCTGGCCGATCGCCGCGAACACGACGGCGATGCCGAGGGCGTGGGCGCCAGCGATGCCGAGCAGGGCATGATCGAGGACTGCGCCCGCGTCGCCGTGAAGGAAGATCGTGAGACCAAGCCCCGCCAGCGCGTAGACGAGGTCGCTCAGTCCTGCGATCCGCGCGCCGCGGCGCGCCAGGAGGACGATCCGGAGATAGCTGCGAAAGGCGTAGAGACCGACGAATGCGCCCGCGGCGAGCGCGCCGAGGCCGATCACGGGGCTGAGCGCGGCGCAGGCGCAGACGGCCATCGCGACAGCGACGCAGCACGCGCCCGAGCCGAACGCGACGTCGTAGCCGCGCTCGGCCGGGCGGCCGAGGCTGGGCGACAGGAACAGGGTCGCCGGAACCGCGACGAGGGCTCGGATGTAGGTGACGCCGACGGCACCGACGGTGAAGACGATGGCAAACAGCCCGTACGCGTGGGCCGGGAGTTCCCGCACCAGCACGATGTTCAGGATGAAGTGGAACAGGCTCTGGGTCAGCTCGCCGGACAGGATCAGGGCGAAGCGGTGTCCGAAGCGGCCGAGAGCCGGCACCCTCATGCCCATGCTCCAGCACGACCCCCGCGAGGCAGGAGACGCATCGACCCTGAGATGGTCATCGTAAAATATGTCTGAACATTGCTCGAACGATCTGTGGACGGCTTACGATGCCCCTAAGCTCGGCCTTACGCAGGATGCTGTATTCCGCAAGGACCTCTCCGTCCGTCGAACCAAGCCTGCGCATCGACGACTGGGCAGCTTTCGCGTCCGTCGTCCGCGTTGGCAAGGTTTACACGATATTGATGTGCGAGGTTACACGTAGAACGACGTTTACGCCGCGCCGCGGCCGGGATCGGCAAACCCTTGGCTCAGCGCTCGTTTCAACGCTCCGCGGCGGTGCTTCGCGCCGAGGAAACCAGCGTCTGAGCGGAGCGGGGAAGATTACGCAGCCGTCGCCGGGGGGATCGCGCGGGCGCATGCGGAACCCGCCCGCGTGTCGGAGGCGTTGATCGTCCGGCCGGGATGCCGCGAGCCCGAACGTTCCCGATCAGCGCCGACGCCCGCCAAGCCGGCATCCAGGGCGGCATCCAGCGCGCCGGTCCGGCGGATGCGTCGCCGCGGCGCGCTAGGCCCAGGCGCCGCGACGGTCTATCATAGCCGTATTCCCGGCGGCAGCGCGACCGGACGAAGGCGAACGCTCCATGAAGGCCCACGGCGAGGCGCGCGAGATCCCTCCTCCTCCGGGCAAGCGTCCGTTCCTGATCACCGGTCTCGTGGCGGCCGGGCTGCTCGCCTGGGGCGGGTACGGGCATTGGCGCCAGAGCGCCGAGGCCGCCGAGACCCAGCGGAAGATCAAGGAGTTCGTGCCGCGCCTGCGCGTCGCCGCGGTCGAGCGCAGCGACCGGCCGATCGAACTCACCCTGCCCGGCGACACGCAGGCTTTCGACCAAGCCGCGATCTTCGCACGGGCGACCGGCTACATCGCGGAGCGGCGGGTCGACATCGGCTCGCGCGTCAAGGCCGGCGACGTGATGCTGCGGATCGCGGCCCCAGACCTCGATCAGCAACTCGCGCAAGCCCAGGCCCAGGTCGGGCAGAACCAAGCGCAGCTTCTCCAGGCAAGGGCCCAGGTCGATCAGGCTCGCGCCAACGTCAATCTGGCCAACCTCACCAACAACCGGACCTCGACGCTGGCGACGCAGGGCTGGGCCTCCCGCCAGAACGCGGACAACTCGCAGGCCGGCGTGCTGAGCCAGGGCGCGACGCTGGCTGCGGCCGAAGCCGGGGTGAAGGTCGCGGAGGCCAACATCAGGGCCCAGGAGGCCACCGTCGACCGCCTCAAGGCGCTCACGGGCTTCAAGGACGTGATCGCTCCCTTCGACGGCGTCGTCACCACCCGCAGCGTCGGCGTCGGCGACCTCGTCAAGGCGGACGGCGGAGGCACGGCCCTGCTCAGCATGGACCGCGACGACATCCTGCGCATCGGCGTGAACGTGCCTCAGAATGCCGCCGTCGGGGTCAAGCCGGGCGTCGCGGCCACGATCACGGTGCCGCAGCTTCCGAACCGGATCTTTTCCGGACTCGTCGAGCGCAGCTCGGTGGCGTTGCTGAGCGCCTCGCGCACGCTGACGGCTCAGGTCGACGTGCCCAACCCCGACGGCACGCTGCGGGCCGGCCTCTACGTCTACGTCACCCTGAAGATCCCCCGGATCGATCCGGCGATGATCATCCCGGCCGAGGCGCTGGTCTTCAACCAGCGCGGCACGCAGGTTGCCGTGGTCGGCGACGACAACCGCACCGAGTGGCGGCCGGTCCGTATCCGGCGTGACTTCGGTCAGACGATCGAGGTGGACCAGGGCCTGAACGGGCGAGAACAGGTCGTCCTCAGCCCACCGGCCGACCTGCGCGACGGTCAGAGGATCGAGCGCGAGGGCGTGCCCGCCGACGCCAGACCGTTCCAGGCCGCGACCCGATAGATCGCCCTCGGAGGCCGATGGACACGATCCATCGCCTGAGGGGGCGAGGCGCGTGTCGGCCTCCAGCGGTTGGCGGTTCAGAAGGGCGCAGGAACCTTCCTGAGGTGTTTTCCAAGGATCAGGGCCGCCGATGCGATTGCATCGGCGGCCCTGATCTTCTGTCGCCGTCAAGCCTCCCGACGAACCAGCGTGCCCTTCGTCGGGAGGCGCTTCAGGGCGGTGTCCGATCCAACGTGCAGGCCGCCGCTCTGATCGGTCTTCGAGGGGCGGATGCTACCGCAGCCGACCGCGCAGGCCCATCGGGAAGAAGCCGCCGGGGCTCTGCGTCGTGTTGAGGTAGGCGATGTCGAGCACCTGCCCGAACGTGCGGCCGAAGCAGAGGCTGTTGGCGTCGGCCGGCACGAGGTTGGCGTCGGTCTGGGTGAAGCCGCGAGTCGCGGCCTGATCACCGCTGATGCCCTGATCGAGGTCGGTGGGGCCGTCGAGCGAGTCGCGCGCGTTCGAGAGCAGGTTCGCTTGGTTGATCAAGCCGCGCGTGTAGAGAAGGGTTCGAATGGCTCCGGCTTGGTACGCCTCCGTGCCGAGGAAGCCGGATGCGGTGGCGAGAACGCCCTTGTCCCGGATCAGGGGCGCGCCGCCGATCAGGGCGGTCACGCACACGTCCTCGAGCAGGAATGCGCCGAGAAGGAAGTTGTTGTCGTTCCCGTACACGTCGAACCGGTCATTGGGCCCGACGAGGCCGGCCGAGCGGGCCGCGAAGGTGAAGGCGAAGTCGAGGTCGAGTTGCGGCCGTCCGATCCGGACCGCGGCCGGAAGCGCGGCGCGAAGGGTTCGGACGTGGCCCTCCTCGTCCGCCGCGAGTTCGAAGGCGAGCTTGCGCACGAAGGAGTCGGCGAAGGCCACCTGACGGCCGCCCGAGACGGTTCCGATGCCGCCGACACCGTCGATGTCGCCGGCCTGGAGACCCTGGCCGTTGACGGCGCGCAGGTAGAATTCGGCGCCAAGATACTCGAAGTTCAGCACGAACGTGACGAGGTCCGTGTCCGTGAGGTCCGGCGGCGCACCCTGGGCGCGCGCAGACTGGGAGCCTGCAAGCCCCAGGATTGCAGCGCCCATGGTGCCGAGACCGAGGGCCTGGAGGAAGCCGCGGCGCCCCCGCTCCATATCCGGCGCCGGCCCGGCTCCCTCATGGCCTGATTGAAGGTCATGACGATCCAAATTCCCATCCATGCGTGCTGGCCCTGATTGCTGGTTGCCCGACAAGGTCTAGGTTTAATGCCGCGCGCCGCCTTAACAAATGAAAATCCGCTTAACAAACGAGAGGTGAAGGCCTGACTGTGTCAAATTCAACACGACTGCTCATGCCAGAGACAGATCCGCCAAGGCGCTCTCTTCCGTTCTACTCTGCGGCTTACGGCGCGCCGCCACTGTGCTGTCGCGTCATGGTTCCGTACGCGTCATCGCCCGAACGTTCCCGCATCACGGACGGCGCGGTCGGTAGGTCCGGTCCGGTGTGCAGGCTGAGCGGCGATGCGGGGAACGACATCCGCGAGGCGACCGAGAGCTCGGCGGGGTGCGCGGCGGTCATGTCACGCCTGGGCCCAGCCCGCTGCGCACCTTGAACAGGCAGGGGGAATCGCCGTTCAACACCCCACTTCGCGGATGCGGGATTGCTGCGCAGGCCGCGTCGGACGCGCATCCAACCCGCGAGGACAAACTTGACCGGCGAGGGTATCTTCCCGGTTGGCGCGGATCGCGCGATCGACCGAGACCGCCGCACGAATGACGCCTGAACCCGGTATGCCCGGGCGCGCACATTCGCCGCCGGACCGGTCCTCCGTCCGCTCAGACACTCCACCCGCCGCCTGCGCTGGCTCTCAGCGGGCGTTGCCGCACCTCATCCCGGGACCGAGCACCTAGTTTTCTGCGCGCAGGCTCCTGATGAAGCGGCGCGCCACCTCGCGCACGGCCTCGTCGTCGCGCGCTTCGCCCTCGGCCTTGTCCCAGAGATGGCCGAGGCTGCCGTCGAGTTCGTCCAGGAGGTCGGGTTGGCGCCGTGCGACGAAGCGGATGGTGCCGAACAGGAGGTGCTCGATCGCCATCTCGCGGCGGCGGGCCTCGGCGATCTGCGAGGCGGGCTCAGGATGAGGCTGGGTCATGGGGGACAAACGGATGAGTGCCGGTGGCGGTTCGAGGTACGTCGCGGCTCGCGATGCCGCACGGTCATGCATGCTCCTGCGTCCGACGCGGATGTCGGCCCAGCATGGCTCCACGCCCTCGCACCATCGCCGTAAGGGAGGATGAGCCGTCGGCGTCGCTCAGTTCACGCGAACGATGAGCTTCATCTTCGGATGGATGCCGCATAGCACCTGGAAGGTACCGCTCTTCTGGAAAGTCACCGGCGTTCTGCTCCCGGGAAGCTGATCCCCGGAATCGAAGGCGAAGCTCTCCGCCTCGATGTAGACATGGTGCAGCAGGTCGCTGTCGTCGTTGACGATGGTCACCGTGTCGCCCCGCGCGACGACGAGGCTGTTGGGTTGGAACGCGCGGCCCTTCTGCGAAACCAGATGCCCGCTCGCCTCGATGCGCGTCGCGACCGCCGCACCCGCCGTGAGACCCGCGAGAAGTGCGACGACGGTCGGGAAGGACCGCATTCCCGCTGCGCGATACAGCATCGATCGATGGGTCATGCGCATGATGGTCCTGTATTTTCACAAGACCCTATTCACGCGTCGGTTAAGACTTTCCATACGTCGGCTGATGGCAAGATAAAGCGCGACAGCGTCGAGCGTCATGCATCCGCGCCTCAAGGCGACACGCCGTGGGGGCGTTGCAAGGGTGGATACGATCGAGCGCGGCTAATCGTGTCTTAACGTGTGCCGCGTAACTTGCGATTCTTCGAAAGCGAAGAAGCTACGTTTCGATGAGACTGAATCGGGCCGGATCGAAGTGGGACGGGCGCTGGATGGCTGGCTTGATGGGTCGCATCGCCGGGGCTCATGCGACGATCCGCGGCCGGATCCTGGTCGCCTTCCTGACGATGAGCCTGATCACCGGTGGGCTTGGCCTCTACGCCATTTACGGGATTCAGGAAGCGGGTGAACTCGTCAATCGGACCTACGACGAGTCCCTGATGTCGATCAATTACGCGCGGGCCGCCGCCGCCGACTTCGCGAAGATGCGATCCGTCTTCGCCCGGCGCATGATCACCCGCGATCCGGCCGTTGCGGCCAAACTCGATGCGGAGATCGACGACCTCGCCACGACGCTCGCCGAGGACCTCGCCATCGCGGTCGAGCGCTCGCAGTCGGACCGGGTGGTTCGGACCGCGAAGGCCGCGCAGGACGGTGTCACGGCCTGGGAGGCGATGCGGCACGGCCTCGACGCCGCCACGGCGAAAATTGCAGCCTGGGACGCCCTCGATCGTCAAGCGGGCGCCGTCGACGGGCAGATCGACCTCCTCATCAACTACACCGCCGGTGACGGCTTCATCTTCCGACAGGGCGCCCGAACGGTCGTGTCCCAGGAGATCCGCTTCAACGCGGCGGCGACCCTGGTGGCGGTGATGCTCTCCGGCCTCGTCGCGTGGCTCCTGAACCGCAGGATCACGGGCCCGCTCGCGGCCGCTTCGTCAGTTGCCGAGCGGATCGCCGCGGGGCGCCTCGACCATGCCGTCCCGGTGGGCGGCCGGGACGAGCTCGGCGCCCTCCTGCGCGCCATGGCGGTGATGCGCGACAACATCCAGTCGACGATGCAGCGGGAGGTCAGTCAACGCCGCTCGGCGGAGACCCTGCTGGCGGACGCGCTCCAGAGCTCCCGCGAAGGCGTCGTCGTCGTCGATGCGCAGGGCCGGATCGTGCTGGCCAACGAACAGGCACTGGAGTTCTTCGCCGGGTTGCGGGCCGCCGTCGAGGCCGGCCTGTCGGTGACGACCCTCGCGGCCGGGGCGGCGGCGTCGCGCGCGATGATCGACTGCGCCTGGACGCTGTCGCGCGACGGCGAGATCCGCCTTGCCGACGGACGCTGGCTCCGGGTGAGCCGCAGCGCGACGCAGGAGGGCGGCTTCGTCGCCGTCTGCAGCGACATCAGCGTCCTGAAGGACCAGGAGGCGGGTCTGACGCGGACCAACCTGCGCCTCGATGCGGCGCTCGACAACATGAGCCAGGGCCTGTGCCTCTACGACGCCGATCAGCGGCTCATGGTGGTGAACCGGCGCTATGCCGAAATTTACGACCTCGCTCCTGGCTCCGTCGCGGCGGGCATGTCGGCCGTCGAGGTCCTGGAAGTCAGCCTTGCCGCGGAAACCCATCTCGGCTCATCCCTCGGCGACCTGATCCGCGCGGAGACGGACGCGTTCGCCGCGAAGACCAACCGCACGCATTTCCAGGAGCGGGCCACGGGACAGGTCATCGCGATCGAGCAGCGCGTGACGGTGGACGGCGGTTTCGTCGTGACCTACGAGGACGTGACCGAGCGCCGCCAAGCCGAGGCGCGGATCGCGTTTCTCGCCCACCACGACGCCCTGACCGGGCTGCCGAACCGGACCCTCTTCAGCAAGCAGGTCGACGCGGCGATCGCCCAGGCGAGCCGCGACAGCGGATTTGCCGTCTTCAGCCTCGACCTCGACGGATTCCGGCCGGTCAACGACACGCTCGGGCACGGGTTCGGGGACGAAGTCCTCAAGGCGGCGGCCAACCGCATCAGCGCCTGCGTGCGCGAGATCGACGGCGTCGCGCGGCTCGGCAGCGACGAGTTCGCGATCGTCCAGCGCGGCGTCGACCGGCCGGAGGACGCCGCGGTGCTGGCGCGACGCCTCATCGAGGTTCTGAGCGCGCCCTACACCCTGTCGAGCCATACGGTGACGCTCGGCATCACCATGGGCATCACCCTCGCGCCGGGCGACGGGACGACGTGCGAGAAGCTGCTCAAGAACGGCGACGTCGCCCTTGACCGCGCCAAGGCCGAGGCCCGCGGCTCGTTCCGCTTCTTCGAGCCGGACATGGACGCACGCCTTCAGGAGCGGCGCCTGTTCGAGCGCGACCTGCGCGAGGCGGTGGCGCAGGAAACCTTCGAGGTCCACTATCAGCCGATCTACGACCTCAACGCCGAGCGGATCTGCGGATTCGAGGCGCTGCTGCGCTGGACCCACCCGGTCCGGGGCCGCGTCTCGCCGGCCGACTTCATCCCGGTCGCGGAAGAGCTCGGCCTGATCGTGCCGCTCGGCGAATGGGTCCTGCGCCGGGCCTGCGAGGAGGCGGTCCGTTGGCCCGACGGCCTGAAGGTCGCCGTCAACGTGTCGGCGGTGCAGTTCACCTCGGCGAGCCTCGTGACGGCCGTGCGCGAGGCCCTCCAGCGCACCGGGCTCGCCGGACGGTGCCTGGAGCTGGAGATCACCGAATCGGTGCTGGTCGCCAATCCGGGCGCGACCATCGCCATCCTCCACAGCCTGAAGGGACTCGGTGTCCGGGTCTCGATGGACGATTTCGGCACCGGCTATTCTTCCTTGAGCTACCTGCGCAGCTTCCCCTTCGACAAGATCAAGATCGATCAGTCCTTCGTGCGCGACCTCTGCGAGGAGAACGGAACCGAGTTCATCGTGCGCGCGGTGATCGGCCTGGGCGCCAACCTCGGGATGACGACGACCGCCGAGGGCGTCGAGACCGAGGCGCAACTGGCCAAGCTCCGGGCCGAAGGCTGCGACGAGGTCCAGGGCTACCTGTTCAGCCGCCCCGTCCCGGCCGTCGAGCTGCCCTCCCTGATCCGATGCTGGAACGGGACCGCGCGGGCGATCGCCTGACGGGCCGGACCGATCCCTGCGAACCCCGGAGGCAGCACGAGGCGCGGAAGCCCTCGCTCGAAGCTCGGTTGAGACCTGCGTTCAAGGATGAGAGGTCCCGCGATGCTCAAGGGCGGCCTGTTGTGGCTGATCGGCATTCCCCTCCCGATCGTTCTCGTGATCGACGCCGCCACGTCCTGGCTTCCCTGAGACGCAACGCACCTGACGCGTCGGGCGCGGCCGGACACGTCGCGAGCCTCATTCCGCGGCGTCGAGGCGCGGCCTCTCGATCTCGGCCCGCTGGGATTTCACGAGTTCGGCCGTGCGGAACGCCACCTCCAGGGCCTGTTCCGCGTTGAGGCGCGGATCGCAGTAGGTGTGGTAGCGATCCTGGAGGTCGTCGGCCGTCAGCGCGCGGGCCCCTCCGGTGCACTCGGTGACGTCCTTGCCCGTCATCTCCAGGTGGATGCCGCCGGGAACCGTGCCCTCGGCCCGATGAACGCCGAAGAAGCCCTCGATCTCCTGCATCACCCGCTCGAAGGGTCGCGTCTTGTAGCGGCCGGCCGAGATGGTGTTGCCGTGCATCGGATCGCAGACCCAGACGACGGCGCGGCCCTCGCGCTCGACCGCACGAATCAGCTTCGGCAGGTGGTCGCCGACCTTGTCGGCCCCGAACCGGCAGATCAGGCTGAGGCGACCCGCCTCGTTGCCCGGATCGAGCAGGTCGGCGAGGCGGATCAGGCCGTCGGGCGTCATCGACGGCCCGCACTTCAGTCCGATCGGGTTGCGGATGCCGCGGGCGAACTCGACGTGGGCATGGTCGGGCTGGCGGGTGCGGTCGCCGATCCACAGCATGTGGCCCGACGTGGCGTACCAGTCGCCGCTCGTCGAATCGACGCGGGTCAGCGCCTCCTCGTAGCCGAGCAGGAGGGCCTCGTGGCTGGTGTAGAAGTCGGTGGTCCGGACCTCCTGGTGCGTCTCGGGATTGATCCCGATCGCGCGCATGAAGTCGAGGGCCTCCGTCATCCGCTCCGCCACGTCGGCGTAGCGCGAGGATTGCGGGCTGTCCTTGACGAAGCCCAGCATCCAGCGATGCGAGTTCTCGAGATTGGCGTAGCCGCCGGTCGCGAAGGCGCGCAGCAGGTTCAGGGTCGCCGCCGACTGCCGGTACGCCTCCAGTTGGCGGCGCGGGTCCGGAACCCGCGCCTCCTGCGTGAAGGTCAGGCCGTTGACGATGTCGCCGCGGTAGCTCGGGAGGGCGAGCCCGTCCAGCGTCTCGGTCGGCGAGGAGCGTGGCTTGGCGAACTGGCCCGCGATGCGCCCCACCTTCACCACCGGCGAGCCGCCGGCGAAGGTCAGCACCAGCGCCATCTGGAGGAAGACGCGGAAGAAATCCCGAATGTTGTCGGCCGAGTGCTCGTCGAAGCTCTCGGCGCAGTCGCCCCCCTGGAGGAGGAAAGCCTGACCCGCGGCGACGCGGGCAAGCGCCCGCTTCAGCTTCCGCGCCTCCCCGGCGAAGACCAGCGGCGGGAAGGTCGCGATCTGGCGCTCGACCGCGTCCAGGACGGTCGCGTCCGGATAGGACGGCACCTGCTGGATCGGCCGGTCGCGCCATGTCTGCGGTGTCCAACGCTCGCCCATCACCCGCTCCCACGCCCCTCTCGGCGGCCTGCTCCCACGCCGCCATCCCGCGCGCGAAGGGCGGCTTATAGAGCGATTTGCCCAGGGGTGCGAGGTCGTGGGCGCGGATCAGGGCGGTCGAGGGATCAGGCCTCGCCGTCCTCGACCTCGATGCCGTGCTCGGCCAGGATCCAGAAGATCGCCT